>CAZLBS010000190.1:0-6949 GCA_964557505.1 uncultured Nitrospiraceae bacterium
GGAACTCGGTGGTCGATGAAATTTTGGGTACCGAACAGGACGGCGTCACCGGGGTACGCGTCAAGGATGTGAACACCGGCGAAACCCGCGACATAGAAGCAACGGGCTATTTTTCGGCCATCGGACATAAGCCCAATACGGAGCTTTTCCAAGGCATTCTCGACATGGACGAGACGGGCTATTTGAAGTGCAAGCCCGACTCCACCTATACGAATGTGGAAGGCATTTTTGCGGCGGGGGATGTGAAAGACCCCGTGTACCGTCAAGCCGTTACGGCTGCAGGCAGCGGCTGCATGGCGGCTATTGATTGCCAGCGCTGGCTCGAGGCCCAAGAAGCGGCCGAGAAGGAAACCGCGGCGGCGGCACGCTAGCAGGCACAGATCAGATTGCTCCTCAACCCCGCCGCGCCATAGGTTGCGGCGGGGTTGTTGCATTCCTACCGTCCTATTTGGCATCACGCCCCGGCACGGGTACTATGAGCGCGGCGCACACGCATCGCGGCGCCCGCGCTCCGGCGCACGCACAAGGGCATATGAGGGCCACCAAACAAGGGGGAAGCGATTATGAAGCTGGGCTTTCTTACGGCGTTGTTCGGCGACAAGACGCTGGACGAGGTGCTTGAAATCATCAAGCCGATTGGATTCAACACCATTGAAATCGCGACGGGGAATTACCCGGGCGGCCCGCACATTGACCTCGAGGGCTTGCTGGCTTCGAAGAACGCACGCACGGCGTTCCTCGACAAGATCAAGGGGGCAGGCCTGGAACTCAGCGCGCTGAGCTGCCACGGCAATTGCTTGCACCCGGACCCCGCTATCGGGAAGGCGCATGCGGATGTGCAAACCAAAACCATCAAGCTGGCGGGCCTGCTGGGCGTCAAAGTTGTGAATGACTTTTCGGGCTGCCCCGGCTCAGATGAGAAATCGACGAAACCAAACTGGGTGACCTGCCCGTGGCCGCCCGATTATCTCGACGTGCTTGAATGGCAATGGGAGAAGAAGGTCATTCCCTATTGGACGAAGCAGGCCAAGTTCGCTAAGGACAACGGCGTGAAGATCGGCTTTGAAGCGCACCCTGGTTTTGTCGTCTACAATCCGGAAACCTTAATGAAGTTGCGCAAGGCCTGCGGCAATCAATTGGGCGCGAACTTCGACCCGAGCCATTTCTTCTGGCAAGGCATTGACCCAGTCGAAGCGGTACGCTACTTGGGCAAAGCGATTTATCACGTACACGCCAAAGACTCGAAGCTCTACGAGCCGGTCGCACGCGTGCACGGCTGCCTTGATGTGAAGCACTACGGCGACGAAATCAACCGCGCGTGGATATTCCGGACCTGCGGCTACGGACACGGCTACGATTGGTGGAGCGATTTCATTTCTACGCTGCGCATGGTGGGCTACGATGGAGCGGTGAGCATCGAGCATGAGGACAGCCTCATGTCCAACCTTGAAGGACTGACGAAAGCCGCCGAATTCCTGAAGCAGGTGCTGATTTATCAGAAGCCGACAGCCATGACCTGGGCTTGAACCAGTTGGCCGCTGGGTCTGCCATAGGCGGACCCGGCGGCCAGAGCAAGGGGGAGCGACCGGCATGAAACTAGATGGAGACTCGGGCCCTCCAGACACACGGGCATTCGAGGTGGTGCAGGCAGGAGTCGAACACATCGATCTGGTGGGCAACCTGTTTGACGCCTACCTGCAGGAATTCGACGAGCCCAGCAATGTCCCCGAGGCGCGCGAATACATCCGCCAGCGCATTGCCAATTTGGAATCGGCGGTGTTTGTGGCGTTACGTGAAGACCGCACGGCCATCGGATTTTGTCAGCTCTATCCGTTGTTCAGTTCTGCATACAAGAAGCGCGCATGGCTGCTCAACGACGTATACGTGGCGCCCGATGCCAGGGAGGAAGGGGTGGCGCTTGCTCTGCTTGAGCGTTGCCATGCTTTGGCCGAAGCTTCTGATGCCGTCCGTGTAGAAGTCGTAACGGATACGAACAACCGCCCCGCGCAGAAACTCTATGAAGCGGCGGGATATTCAAGAACGACGACGGTGTACCACTATATTCGAAACACCCAGTAGGTGAGAGTACCGCTCATGAACACGCAAGCCCATAAAGCCTTGCCCGGCCCGGCCATCAAGCCCGAAGTCGTAGATGACGAGTACATCCTGCGCCGCGGCAAGCGCGTGACGCCTGAAGACGTGGACCACGTAGTGCGCAAGCAAAACCTTTTGCGGCGCCTTTTCGGAAAGCATGGCGCCCTGAAAGGTGTCGCAGAAAGGGGACGCACCATGCTGAGCATGATTCAAGATTATGCGCGCCGCCGTTACAAGGAAGTGCCTACATACGCGCTAGGGGCCGCAGTCTTCACCATGCTCTACGTCCTGGCGCCTGCCGATGCCGTGCCGGACTTCATCCCGGGAATTGGATTTTTGGATGACGCCGGCGTCGTTGCTGCATGCCTCAAGTTGCTCGACAAGGAATTGCAGCGGTACGAGGCATGGGCCAAGGTCAACATCGATGCGAAAGCAAGGCCCGCGAAATAGCTAGGACTCTTCAAAGTAGGTCCGTGGGTCTTGACGGTAATAATCGACCAATTGCGCGTAAAGGCCGGGCGCCTCGTTTGCGACGTCATGAGGACATTCGAAAAAGACTTCGGTCAGGACCGCCAAGAATTCTAGTGCATCTTCCGCGGCGTACTCGTCTAGCCAGGATTCCTTGCCAGCTGCCACCTCCTGACGGAGTCTGGCAAAATGTTCATTCATCACTTTCGCCCACGCCTCGCGCTGCGCCGCATCCTTGAGCCACGATGCGCCTACGGTGGCTTGATCTTCGAAATGGAGATGGTGCGCGAATTCATGAATGATGAGGTTGCATCCATCGAACTCCCGCATGTCCCGCTCGATGTCTTCCCAGGAAAGCACGATGGCTCCGGAGTCCCAGGCTTCTCCCTCGCGCACATCTTCGCCGAGAACTACGCCGTCATCTGATTCGACATCTTCCACCACGAAGGCCTCAGGGTAGACGAGAATCGAGCGGAGTCCGGGATAGTAGCCGCCGGGGCGCTTGAGGATGGGCAGGGATGCCTGCGCAGCGATAAGCATGCGCATGTGGCCCGTAAGCTTCAATCCGCCGCAGCCCTCGAAGTTCTTTTCTGCGAGCAGCACGGCCATATGTTGCCGCAACTCTTCTTGATGGCCGCTGGGCAGCAGGGCATAGTAGGGCCAGCCGCGAAGCAAGGCGTCATGCCACCAAGCCTCGATGCCTTCTCGCTTGATGCGCGCGCGGCGGCGCTGCCTGAGATAGCCGAACATAGCACCATCATAGCACTATGAAGAGAAACTGAGCTCACGTACAGCTTGCAAATGCAGCGACATTCAGGCCGTGGCGGGCTTTCGAAATTCGTAGTGCACGCCCGTCAGCGCTTCGCTGACATCCCAGAGCCGGCGCCCGTCATTCTCGCTATGCGCGCGGCGCGCCTGCTTGCACTTCGTTGGATAGCCCCAGCCTTGGAAGAGGCCATCCGGCCCGTACTTGGCGCCGCCTTCCACGTCCGGAGCGACCGCCGCGTAGAGCTGCGGCAACGCCCCCTTTTCGACGCGCATAGCCAGGTTGGCATTGCTTATGGGATAGACAATGCGCTCGATGGGATTCGGCGATTGGCCGCGCGTGGTGTGTTGAAGATTGGTCGCCGTGTATCCCGGATGCGCCGCGACGGCGGTAATGCTGGAGCCTGCCTGCTTGAGGCGCCGGTCCAATTCGCGGATGAACACCATGTTGGCGAGCTTGCTTTGCCCATACGCATCGTAGCGTGAGAAGCGGCGTTCGCCCATGAGATCGTCGAATTCGAGCTTGCCCATGAAGCTGGCGATGCTGGTGACCGCAACCACTCGTGCCTCGGGCGATGCTTCCAGCAAGGGGAGCAGCAAGCCGGTCAAGGCGAAGTGCGCGAGGTGGTTGACGCCAAACTGCTGCTCGAAGCCATCTTCGGTGACTTTGCGCGGCAGCGCCATGATGCCCGCATTGAGCATCAGAATATCGAGCTTCTCGTAGTCTTGTTTGATGCCATCTGCGAATGCCCGGACGCTGGCAAGGCGGCTTAAGTCCAATTCGCGGATTTCGAGACGGTCTTCAAACCCGGCCTCGGAAATGCCGGCTTTCGCCGTTTCGGCCTTACGCGTATCGCGGCAGGCCATGATGACGTGCGCCCCATGCTTGGCCAACACCCGCGCGGATTCGAGCCCGAGTCCGCTGTTTGCGCCTGTCACGATGGCCACTTTGCCATCCAGATTGGGAATGTCTGCCTCGGTCCACTTCGGCATGCGTGCTCTCCTGACATTCAATTGGTCATGAGGCGATAGCGTTGCACGCTTTGCGGCTAGCCTTCAAGCCAGCGCGAGTCGATCCGAACGTGTGAGGCCTGGGCCTACTGCCGCCGCCAGACGAGATTGATGCCATAGTAGCCGTATGGACCGTCCCACGTCAGGACGCCGGGTTCGCGAATCTTGAACTCCCAGTCCTGCGCGGCAGAGTCGCTATGGTCTTTCCCATCGCGCACGAGGATGTCTAGGTAGATCGTATCACCCTCGATATCCCACGTGCCCGTATTGACTTTCTGCCCATACGTCCGCTCGTACGTGCCGTTGTTGTTGAGCGTCAAGGTTTGAGGGCGTTCTTGCAGCTTTTGGCGTACGCCGTCGAGGTCGTAGCCGGGCCTATCCGACTCTTCCCGTCCTTCCATCAACTCAGGCTCGGGCAGATAGGCGCCGGCGTGCTGCATTCCGCAGCCGGTCGCAACCATGGCGAAAACGCATGAGAGCAATAAATAGCGCAACATAACAATCCCCTCCAATCACTTCGAAAACCAAACAGACCCCGTTTGGATTCGAGCGTAAATGCGGCGGCCCGCTCCGGTCAAGGCCAGCGGCGGCAGTAGATCAGGCTATTTTGCGACGAGGTTGACCATCTTTCCGGGGACGTAGATTTCCTTGACGATGGTCTTGCCTTCAAGGTGGGTGGCGACGTTGGGATCGGTTCTGGCTTTCTCGAGAATGGCGTCCTGGCTGGCGCCGGCGGGCACGGCGATTTTGCCGCGCAGCTTGCCCATGACCTGAACGGGAATCTCCATGGTATCTTCGACGAGCAGGCTGTCGTCATGTTGTGGCCAAGGCTCATATGCCAGGGTCGCTTCATGGCCGAGGCGTTGCCACAACTCTTCGGCGAGATGCGGGGCGAAGGGGGCCAACAACAATACGAACTGTTGCATGATGTCGCGGTTCAGCGCTTCACACTTGTAGGCCGTATTCGTGAATTCCATCATGCGCGAGATGGCCGTGTTGAATTGCAAGTGCTCGATATCATCAGTGACGGCCTTGATGCACTTATGCAGGGCCTTGAGCAAGGCATCATCGTGCGCGTCCGCGGCAATCTTCGGATTCAGGCCGCCCGCCTCCGTCATGTACAAGGCGCACACCCGGCGCAGGAAACGATGTACGCCTTGGATGCCTTCGTCGGACCAGGGCTTATCGCGGTCGAGCGGGCCCATGAACATTTCGTACATCCGCATGGAATCCGCGCCGTACTTCTGGATGACGTCGTCCGGGTTGACGACGTTGTAGCGCGACTTCGACATCTTTTCGACTTGCGTAGCGACGGGCGTGCCGCTTTCACTGACCACATACTCGCCGCTTCGTTGCTCGACCTGATGCGGAAAGTAGTACTTGCCATTCGCGTCTTGATAGCTGTAGGCGAGAATCATCCCCTGGTTGAAAAGCTTCTGGAAGGGTTCCTTGGTGTGGACGTAGCCGGCGTCGTAGAGCACCTTGTGCCAGAAGCGGGCGTAGAGCAGGTGCAAGACGGCATGCTCGGCGCCGCCGATGTACAGGTCGACGGGCATCCAGTATTGCTCGGCTTCCTCCGACCACGCCTCGTCGGTGTTGCGCGCATCGCAAAAGCGCAGGTAATACCAGCAGGAGCCCGCCCACTGCGGCATGGTGTTCGTCTCGCGCTTGGCGGGCCGTCCGGTGTCCGGGTCGGTCGTACGGACCCAATCTTCGGCGCGTGCCAGGGGTGGCCGGCCATCGGCCGTGGGCTTGTACTCGTCCAGTTCAGGCAAGGTGACCGGCAGGTCTTTCATCGGCACTGCTTTCACCGTGCCGTCTTCGAGATGGATGAGCGGGAAGGGCTCGCCCCAGTAACGCTGGCGTGAAAAGAGCCAATCGCGCAGGCGGTAGTTGATGGTTCCCTTCCCCACGCCTTGCTCCTCGAGCCACGCCGTGATTTTCTTCTTTGCCTCGGGCACGCGCAGGCCATCGATGAGCGGCGAGTTCATCAACACGCCATCGCCCGCATAGGCTTCGTCTCGAATGTCCACCTTGGCATCGCCGGTGTCGATGACCTGCTTGATGGGCAAATCGAACGTGCGCGCGAAATCGTGGTCGCGCTGGTCGTGCGCGGGCACGGCCATGATGGCGCCATAGCCGTATTCAGCGAGGACGTAGTCGGCAATCCAGATGGGCACTTCTGCCCCATTCACGGGATTGATGGCGAAGGCTCCGGTGAAGACGCCTGTCTTCTCGCGGTCATCCTTCATGCGGTCCTGCGCGCTGCGTGCCGCGGCTTGAGCTACATAGCCCTCGACATCGCCACGCTGGGCATCGGTGGCAATCTCCTTGACCAATGGATGCTCCGGGGCCAACACGCAGTACGTGGCGCCGAAGAGCGTGTCGGGGCGCGTGGTGAATACCGTGAACGCATGGCCGCTGCCGGCCACTGCGAACGTCACGTCAGCGCCTTCGCTCTTGCCGATCCACTCACGCTGCATGGCCTTGATGCCCTCGGGCCAGTCCAACTCTTCGAGGTCTTCCAGCAGACGATCGGCGTAGGCCGTAATCTTGAGCATCCACTGCTTCATCAGCCGCTTTTCAACGGGGTCGCCCGTCTCGACGTACT
>CAZLBS010000191.1:0-2537 GCA_964557505.1 uncultured Nitrospiraceae bacterium
ATTAAATTCTTAATCACATCAATCGGGCTGGCATCCAGGGTTTGCGCCAACTCTTCCAGGGCGGCACGGTTGCGAATCTCAATTTCATCCAGGGGCGCGTCGCTCATTCCTGCCATTCCTTCGCTGCCAGCAGAATGGGATTCACATCAAACCACGATTCACCGCGATCGCGGTACTCAAACACCAGCCGACTGCGGATCAGCGTCTGGTAATCATCATCTCCGCTCACCTTCTTGCGCTGGCGCACCTGCCGCAACAGTTCCCACTCATTGTCAGAAATATACATGATCATTTCATTGCGGTAGGAGCGGATCACCTCTTCCAGTTGCGATCGCTGCAACGGCAAGGATTTCCCCTTTTTAATCCAGGCATTCAAAATCCGCAACAAGTCCCGTACATGCCCCCCGCTCATCTGGCAGAGATAGTCCAGCGAGGCGCTCTCGTCAAACACCTGGCGCAGCTTCGCCAGCCTCTCCGCCGCCGCATCCTGGGGAAACGCCCGCGCCAGCACCATCTGCCGCAACAGGCTCAACCCCTCCTCGCAGGGCTGCCCATCCTGAAACTGAATCGGCACCATCGGCAACACCTTCGGGTCTTCGGGAAAGCGCTGGGTCAGCATCCCGTACTCATTCGAAAACTTCAGCGCCAGCGGCATCGTATAAACCAGATGGCAGTGCAAGTTCTTCAAACAATCGCTCTGGTCAATAAACAAATACTCCTGTTGCGGACGCCCGTGGGCTTTGGCGCGATTGTCGACCCGATCCAGGTTATCCACAATCACCACCAACCCCTTCTTCCCCCGCTGCTTCAGATTGGCGATCGCCGGATGCGCGTCCGAAAAGATGCGATCTTGAAGATGGAAACGAATGACCGCACCGGCACGCCGGACGACCCTGCCCACCGCGCCGAACGCGAGCAATTGCGCGAAACCTTGGCCCAGAAAAAGGGCGTGTCCTACGAAGAGCAACTGGCCATTCGTGAAGTGCTTGTCCGCCTCATCGACGAAGATGCCCAAGTCCAAGATCAGGCGCGCAGAGAATTGACTGCCATGAGCAAGCGCGTCGACGTCATGCAATTCCTGCATGCCGAACTGCCCAGTCTGAACTCGGCGTTCATTCCGCCCGTGCTCGAGGTCATGGTGGCGATCGACGCAGTCAAGGCTTTAGACACCTTGCGAGCGTCAGCCGCGCACCCGCATGCGCCAGCCCGGGCCAAGGCCATTTCTCTGCTGGCGCGGCTGCGCGATAGCGAGAGCGCCGAGCTAGCCGCGCGCGGGCTGATCGATGAAGAGGCCCGCGTAATTGCGGCATCGGCCCTTGCCCTCGGACAATTGGGCGAGGTCCGGGCGACGCCCATCTTGATAGGCCTGCTGGAGCGCCCGAGCCCCATGGTGCGGCGAACGGCGCAACGCGGACTCGAAGAGTTGTGGCTTGAAGCGCCATTCGATGCGGAGGAAGACGCAATCCCCGAAGACGCGGCGACGTGGCAAACCATCTGGCTGGCGAACCAGGCGGGCGTGCCGCAGCCCTACGATGCTTCGAAGATGATGCCCCTCGTGCCGCCCGGCGTCATTCTATTCGAGCACTAAGCGCACACTGTTCTGAGAGGCACGCCGTTGGGCGCGTGCTGGCTGCGACGCTGCACGCGGATCATCGCGCGGCGGGTAGAGGGGGCGCCTCGGCGGGCTTCGCGAAGTAATAGCCTTGCATATAATCCGCGCCATTCGCGCGAAGCCATTCGTACTCGCCCTCGGTTTCGACGCCTTCGACGATAGCAGAGATGTTGAGGCGCTGGGCCATATCCAGCAGATGGCCGCAGATGCCTGCTTTATAGGCATCCGTGTCCACGTCGCGTATCAGCTCCATGTCGATCTTCACGAAATCGGGGCGAAGCGAATTAAGCAGGTTGAGCGAGCCATACCCCGAGCCGAGATCGTCCAACGCCACCTTGTATCCATTGGACCGGTAGAACTCGAGAATGCCGAGCAAGTGGGTTTCGTCTTGCACACGTTCGCTCTCCACTACTTCGAAGACGATGCGGCTGGGATCAAGACCGCTTTCGTGCGCCGCCTCGACCGTCGTGCGCAAACAGTACCGCGGGTCGTAAATAGCGGTCGGCAAAAAGTTGATGAAGACCTGTTCGCGAATGCCATGACGGGCCGCATTTCGAATCGCGGCAAGACGGGCCTGCCGGTCAAGATTGAACACGAGATCCGCCCCGCGGGCCGCTTCCAAGAGGCGGCCGGGAGAAACGAGGCTGCCATCTTCATCCACCCCCCGCAGCAAGCATTCGTATGCGAAGGGCCGTTCGGGCTCCTGCGCATAGACGATTGGCTGGAAGTGATTGATGAGGTGGTCATCTGACAAGAAGATGCGCAACCACTCGCCCTGCACCCGCCCGGTCAGCGCTTCAAGCGATTGGGTCTGGAACATGATGCCCGGCGCGAGTTCGGCGCCGCGGGGCAACAGCAGCGCACGCGTGTCATGCAGCGACAAGTGCGGCAGGCGTTCCTTGGCCGCTTCGCAAAAGCGCATCAG
>CAZLBS010000191.1:2547-3332 GCA_964557505.1 uncultured Nitrospiraceae bacterium
CTGCCGTCGTCTTGCAATGCAAAGCTGATGTCGACTGCCGAAAGGCAGCGCGCTAGTGCCTGCGTGACCGCATGCTCGGGAGGTAGTACATGCAAATCGCCTTCGTCTGGGAACGGCGCGCCCAATTCTTCACATCGATTACAAGCCAAAAGACGCTATCCTGCACAAGCTAAAAGAAACACGTTGAGCGAGGATACTAGCAGGAAGCGGGCACATGCTGCACACAGGCGTCATGCGGGGAGTGCATAGCCCTCTCGTGGAGGACGCGACAGGGCAGCATTTGCCTCTTCGCTATTCGTGAAGCGTTCTGCAACAGGGTCCCACGCAAGCGGCTTGCCCGGCTCGCCAACCTCTCGAGCGATATTGATGAGGCAGCAGATGCTGTTGCTGCGGTGGCCAAATTCAATGTCCGCCGTGCACCGGCCGCGAGATTTGATGCAGGCCATCCAGTCCTCGACATGGGGCTGCGTTTCGAGCACGCTTAGCGGCGCGGGCCGATCCGATTGTTCAAGCAGTTCGCCAGGCGTCGACGCGGCCTTATCCCGGTTGACTTCGATCGTCCCCTCGTCGCCTACGAAGATGCATCCAAGGCCAGGCCCCCAGTCTCCATCGAGGCAGCACAACAGGTCCACGCCTCTGGCGTAGCGCAAGTTTACCGCCGCCCGTGGCCCCGACGCATGCTTAATCATGTGGTAGTACGGCGCGCCGGTTTCAGCGGCGCCAATCTCGCGGGCTTCGAATTGCCCGGCGGGCTTCTCGCGCACCGGTTCACAGAGCATGACTTC
>CAZLBS010000191.1:3342-6940 GCA_964557505.1 uncultured Nitrospiraceae bacterium
GGGTCCTGTCTCGTCCGTGCCAAGGCCCCGTTGCACTTGGTCGTAGCTGTGCGCGCCCCAGCCCGTGACGCCAAACGACTGCCCCCCGCCATCGTACGAGCGGTAATTTGCCCAGCGGCGGTGCAAGTCTTCGTGGTAGGGCCGCAACTCAGCTTGATTGGTCCACATGTCCCACCATCCCTCATTGGCGCCTTTCGGCATCGGCATGGCGTCTTTCGGTTCCCACGCGGAAGGCCCCATGAAATCGGGGGCGAGCACCGTTTGAATCTTGCCTATTGCTCCGCGCTTGACGAGGTCGCTCGCCCAATTGTTTAAGGGAATGCTGCGCTGTTGCGTGCCGACCTGCGTCACGCGTTCATGCTTGCGCGCGCATGCAACCATCGCCCGGCCTTCTGCAATCGTAAGGGCCATTGGCTTTTCAATATAGACGTCCATGCCCATGGCCATGGCATGACACGTCGCCCACGCGCGCGCATGCGTCGTCGTCTCGACCATCACGCCATCAAGATTCTCGCGCTCGATCATCTCGCGAAAATCGAGATAAGGCGTCCACCGCTGCCCTTCCGGCATGTCTCGCATCCATGCGTCGAGGCGTGGCTCGAAGCAGTCGCACACGGCAGCGATGCGCAAGCCCGGGATGGGATAGCACGTTTCGGCCATTTGCCGTGCACGGCCCCCAAGGCCGATGATGCCGATGTTGATGGTGTCGTTTGCACCAGGACCATCAAGCCCCAATGCACTTGCGGAGACGAAGAGAGGCCCTGCGCTGGCCGCCGCCTGCAAAAAAGTGCGCCGCTTCATTTGAATGCTCCCATACATGTGCCCTAACCCGGCACGATAGCACTGCATGGGGCATGCCGCAACGTGGCCAGCCCTCCCCCAATACGCGGCTTGACTCAAGATGTAACGCCGTGAATAGTGTGGGGCTAGGGAGTTGAGCAGGGCCGTAGCCCGTGGTGCTCAGCAGCACAGGGGACACTACCAGGGGACCAGGCATGAAGCGCATTTCGATCGGCTCATGGGCGTATTCGATTGGACCGTACGAGAACAATCCCATTCCGTGGCCTGAAGTCATTGACGGCCTCGCGCAGCTTGGGTTCGATGGCGTCGAGTTAGGCGGCTTTGGCATTCATCCAAACCCGGACAACTTGCCGGACGCCAGCGCGCGAGACAAATGCAAACAAGAAGCGGCCGACAAAGGTCTGGCCTTCTCTGGCCTGGCGGCCAACCTCTGGGGCGAACAGCTCATCAATACGGAAGACACGGCCAAGTACGTAGATGAGTTTCGAAAGAATCTGCAGTTCTGTGCCGACCTCGGCATCAAGGGCATTCGGGTCGATACGGTCCAGCCGCCAACCATTCTCGACGAGATGGACGAGACCACGGCGTTCAAGCGCGTCGCAAGCACCTGGAAGCGCTGCACCGAAGAGGCCGCGGACCTCGGTGTTTACGTCACTTGGGAACCGGAACCCGGCTTCGCATTCAACAAGCCATCGGACATTTTCCGCGTCCTTGAGGGCGTCAATCACGACAACTTCGGCGTGATGTACGACACCTGCCACGCGCATATGATTGCCGCTGTTGGCGCGCGGCACCGCGGCCAGAAAGAGACCCTGCCCGGCGGGGCGCTCGAACTCGCCCAGAAGCTCCGCGGCAAGATCAATCACATCCATCTCATTGACTCCGACGGCACGCTGCACGACGACGAGACCAGCACGCATGCTCCCTTCGGCGAGGGCGAACTCGACTTCAGCAAGCTGCTCCCGGAATTGAATCAGTCCGGATGCCCGCATGACTGGTGGACCATCGACCTCTGCTTCTGGCCCGACGCCTGGGCGGTCACCGAGCGCTGCAAAACTGCCGTGGACGAGTTGAACCGGCAATACGGCTAGGCAGCGTTGCTGACGAGCGGCAGATAAGCAGTGCCTGTCGAACTGAAGATGCGGCGAAATCGGAAAACGCTCCGGAACGCAGCCAGTCGTTTGGTTCGGCGCTCATGCCGCGGGGCAGCGACTGCGTGAAGGCGGCGCCGTGCTGTATGAAGCGAATCACTGTAGAGTGGCTCGCGAAAGCTGAGGGAGATCTTCGAACAGCCGGCCGTGAACGCCGCGCCCGGCGCGACCCAGATTTCGGCGCCGCGCCTGCGCGTTCCTACAACCCATGACCAGAAGCCGCAGCTGGACCTTTTGTCCGGGCCTCGGCCGAGGTTGGAGTTGCTGCGAAACAGCCTGCAAACATTGACCGGCGTGGCGTCGAGATGCGGCATCCCGCTGTCTTTGCGGAAGAGGAGAACGCTTGTGAAGCCGCGGACGCCGCCCGGCAAGCGCGGCGCATGGCTAGAGGAGCACGCGGCCTGGCGAGTGCCGGGACACAACGGCCAGAATCAAAGGGGGAGCATAGGCATATGGCGAAGAAGCAACTCAACATGGGCATGATCGGCTACGGCTTCATGGGCCGGGCCCATTCCAACGCGTTCCGGCAAGCGCCCAAGTTTTTTGAACTGGACTATGAGCCCGTGCTGAAAGCGGCCTGTGGACGCAACGAAGCGCAGGTGCGGGCCTTCGCGGAGAATTGGGGCTACGAAGGCGTCGAAACCGATTGGCGCCGCCTGCTCGAGCGAAGCGATATCGACTGCGTCGATATCGGCACGCCGAACAACACGCATCATGACATCGCGATTGCTGCCGCGGAAGCCGGCAAGATGGTGCTGTGCGAAAAGCCGCTCGCCATGAACGTGGCCGAGGCAGAAGCCATGACCACTGCCATCGAGAACGCCGGCGTTCCGAACATGGTGTGGTACAACTACCGCCGCGTCCCCGCGGTCACGCTTGCCAAGCACCTCATTGACGAAGGCCGGCTCGGGCGCATCTACCATTTCCGCACGGTGTTTCTGCAGGATTGGACCATCAGCGAAGATTTGCCCCAGGGCGGGCATGGCCTGTGGCGCCTCGAAGGCGGCGCCGCCGGCAGCGGCGTCACCGGCGATTTGCTCGCCCACTGCATCGACACGGCGCTCTGGCTCAATGGCCCAATCAAGACCGTGGCCGCCATGACCGAAACGTTCGTCAAAGAACGGGAGCATGCCGAAACCGGAAAGCGCGAACCCGTCACCATCGATGACGCCTGCGCCTTTCTCGCGCGCTTCGGGAATGGGTCGCTCGCCACGTTTGAATCCACCCGCTATGCACGCGGCCACAAAGCGCTTTACACCTTCGAAATCAATGGCGAGCAAGGCTCCCTGCACTGGGACCTGCATGATCTGCACCGCCTGAATTACTTCGACTACAGCGATGACAGCCGCACCCGCGGCTGGCGCTCCATTCATGTGACCGATGGCGACATGCCCTACATGGATGCCTGGTGGGTGCCCGGCCTGCAGATTGGCTACGAGCATTCATTCATTCACGCCTTTGCCGACTTTGTGCGCAGCCTCGCCAGCGGTGAAGCCGTCCACCCGAATTTTCGGGATGCCTTGGAAACCCAACGGGTCTGCGAGGCGGCCTTGCAATCCGCGGAAGCGGGCCAATGGACTACAACCGGCTTGTAAAGCCGTAGCAGGGAGCATTCCGACCATGTCATCGCTTCGCGATATTGCCGC
>CAZLBS010000192.1:0-6926 GCA_964557505.1 uncultured Nitrospiraceae bacterium
ATCGTGGACGGGCTCAGCGCCGATATGCTGCCCAAGCTGCAAGAGATGGCGCGGCATAACGCGGGGGAGTGAGGCTGCCGCCTATCACGTTTATGGCCGCGGATGAGACGGAGCGCGTTCCTCGCAATGGTACATTAGGTTCGGAGCCTTCATGCCTGGGATAGACGTCATCGAACTCGAGGGCTACGTGCCTTATGCAGATGCCTATGCCCGCCAACTCGAGCGGCGCGCGGCAGTGGAGCGTGGGGAGGCGGGGGCGGCGCTCTTCGTGTTGGAACATGCGCCGGTGTTGACGCTGGGGCGAAACACGAGGCGCGAGCATTTGCTCTGCCCGGCGGAGCAGCTCGAGGGCTTGGGCATCGGCTTGCATGAGGCGGACCGGGGCGGCGACGTGACGTATCACGGGCCTGGGCAGTTGACGGCCTATCCGATTCTCAATCTAAGCGAATGGCGGCTGTCCATCCGGTGGTATCTGCGCACGCTCGAGCAAGTGATCATCGATACGCTGGCGGCATACGGGCTCGAGGGCGAGCGGCTGGAGGGCTTCACGGGCGTTTGGGTTGGCGGGGCGAAGGTGGCCCAGGTGGGGGTCGGCGTGCACAACTGGGTGACGTTTCACGGGGTGGCCATCAATGCGGACCCGGACATGGCCCACTTCGCGACTATCGTGCCCTGCGGCATCGCGGACAAGCCGGTTGCGTCGATGGCGCAATTGCTGGGCGAAGCGCCTGATATGGGGGTTTTTCGCAAGGCCTTCGTGGAGCATTTCTTGCGGGTCTTCAGCGAGCGGCCCGGCAGCGATTCTTGAACGCATGACGGCGCGTGCCTATGCTCTGACGCCATCGAACAACGGGGAGGCAGACATTTACGATGGCGCCGTCTAAATTGCCAGCCATGCTTTCTTGGGTGGAACAACTGAAGCTCGATGATTTGCCGAAGACACCGTTCACGCTGAGCCCGGGGATGGAGGTGCTGGATGGGCAGCGCTTTTTGACGGCGCTCAAGGCCGATGCGGCGATTGGCGGAGACAGCCCGCGTATCCGCAGCGGCGCATTCGCGCAGGACTGCGTACGTCTGAAGCAATGCATACAGCGGGAAGGCAAGCGCCCGCCTGGGTGGCAGGATGCGGAGTTGAAGCCGAGTCTGGGGCAGCGGGTGAAACGGGCTGCCGCGAAGGCGCAGGCCGCGAAAGCCAATGGCGCCGGCAACGGGCCGGCCGCGGCCAAGGGGCAATATCAGCCTGAGCAGGCGCAGATTGCATCGAAGACCAACTTGCCCGCCAATCCTGTGCTGGTGGCCTTCGACTTTGAGACGACGGGGCTGACCCCCAGCAAAGACGACATTATTGAATTCGGCGCGATTAAGTTTACGCCGCAGGGAGAAGAGCTGGATCAGTTCCAGGAGCTGTGCAATCCGGGCTATGCCGTGCCGAAGGAGGTGACGGAAGTCACGCAAATTACGACGAAGATGTTGAAGAAGGCCGCCCCGCCGAAAGACGTGCTGATCAGGTGGCTCGATTGGCTAGGGCCGGACGCGGTATTGGTGGCGCACAATGCGCCATTTGACGCGGAATTCTTACGGGCCAGTTGCGAGCGTTACTCCGTGCCGGAGCCAGACATTTACGTGGTCGATACGCTGAAGTGGACGCGTCAATTGAAGCTCGACACGCCGGACTACAAGCTGGGTACGCTGCTCGAGCACTTCGGTTTAGCGGGCGAAGGGCAACTGCACCGCTCGCTCGTCGATGCCAAGGGCGTCATGGATTTGTGCGTGCGCATCGCCGGGCAGAATCTCAATCCGATTGAAGAGATCCTGCCGCAGTGCTACCGGCTGCGCGACAACAAGTACATCGAATTCCGGCGCAACCGCCGCGGCTAGCGGGCGGTGCGGCCAAGCAGTTCGGCGATTTCCGGGTCGTCCAGGTTTTCCTGAGTCACGACGGCGACGCCGGTGTCGATACGGGCTGGAACGGGCCGGCCCTCGATGGCATCGATAGCGGCCTTGACGCCCTGGTAACCCATGGCATGGGGATTTTGCACAATGAGGGCCTGGATGGTGCCGCGTTCGAGGGCGGCGAGTTGTTCCTCGCTGGCATCGAAGGCGACCAGTTTGACTTCGCCTTCCACGCCGCGTGCTTCGATCGCTTGCGCCGAGCCAATCGCAGCCGCTTCGTTGGCCGCGAAAATGCCGTCGAGTTCCGGATGCGCGGTAAGCATATCGCTCATGGCGGACATGGCCTTTGAGATGTCGCTGTCGCAGTAGAGGGTCGAGACCAACTCGACGCCGTCATGGCCGGCAATGCCTTCCTTGAATCCTTCTTCGCGCATTTCGGAAGTGGCCGCGCCTTTCACGAAGGGCATGAGGCCGACTTGGCCTTCGCCGCCAATGAGGTCTACCAGTTTCTCGGCGGCGGCTTTCGCGCCGGCGATGTTGTCGGTGGCAATGAAGGAGACGGGCCGCTCGCTGTTGAGGCCTGAGTCGATGGTGACGACAGGGATGCCTTCATCCATGGCGGTATGGGCGACATCAATGAGGGCGTTGGCATCGCAGGCGGCCATGACAATGGCGTCGACATCCTGGGTGATGAGGTCGTTGATGATATTGATTTGCTTCGGTATCTCGGTTTCTTTGTCGGGGCCGGTCCAAATGATGCGGGCGTTGAATTCACCGCCCGCGTCCATGGCTCCGCCGCGGACCTTGTTCCAGAAGTTGTGCCCGAGGCCTTTGGGCACGACGGCGATGGTGTACTGGGCATCCCCTGCCGGGGGATTGCCGGCGGCTTTCGAGGCGCTGTCCTGTTGCCCGCCGCATGCGGCGAGCGCGGCGAGCATGGTTGCGAGTGCGATCCAGCGATTCATTCGGTGTGACTCCCAGTGGTGACGGTATGGATTGTTGGGCCCGTTCATTCCTTGAGCAGCCCGGCGCGGCGCTTGCGAAAATTGTCGTAGAAGACGAGGGCGATGATGAGGCCGCCCACGAGAATGCGCTGCCAGTTCGGGCTGATGTTCATGAGATTACAGAAATTGACGAGGACATTCATGATGAGGGCGCCGGCGACAGCGCCGAGGGGATTGCCCTCGCCGCCGATGAGGCTGGCGCCGCCGATGACGCATGCGGCGATGGCATCGAGTTCGAGCATCTCGGCGGCTTTCGGATCGGCCACGCTGACCTTGGCCATGATGAGCACGCCGCCGAGGCCGGCCATAAGCCCGGAGATGGCAAAGGCGCCAGTGCGGACGAGATCGGTATTGATGCCGGAGAGGCGTGCCCCTTCGCGGTTGCCGCCCGTGGCGTAGAGCGCACGGCCAAAGCGGGTGAACGAGAGCAGCACGACGAACACCGCGGCGGCGATGATGAAGATAATGACGGGAATCCACCAGGTGACGCCCTCGCCCATGCGCGCCGTGCCGCCGAGGTACTTGATCGAGACGGGCAGGCCGAATACCGTTTGCGAGCCGGTGAGCAAGAGGGCGGCTCCCCGCGCAACCATCATCATGCCAAGCGTTACAATGAAGGGTTGAATGCGCCCTTTGGCCGCGAGCACGCCATTGATGCCGCCGCAGAGGAGCCCGGCGGCGAGACCTGCCAGAACGCCCACGGGCATTGCGAGCGGGCCGAGGCTGGGTTCGAGCGCCTTCATGGCGAGGCCGGCGCATACGCCGGCAAATGCCGCGACGCTGCCGACGGAGAGGTCGATGCCGCCAGTGAGGATGACCAACAGTTGGCCGAGGGCAATGACGCCGAGGGCGCTGGTGCGCAGCATGACTTCGCGCAGGTTGCGCGGGTCTCGGAAGTCCTCGGAAAGGATAGAAAGAATGATGCACAGCCCGGCAAGAATGACGAGCGGCGAATGCTTGGCCAGCAGACGTCTCATGCGGCGATCCCCTGTTGCCCGCCTGCGAAGCCGCGCCACCTGCCTCTTGGGGGAAGATGCGCATGCCCTCGCGTAAGGTAGATTCTCGCGCCGTGACCGGCCTGCTCGTGATCACGGCGCTCTTGGTGATTCTATGGGACCACTGGCTCATGCGTCCATTGCGGCTGCTCGTGGTGTTTTTTCACGAGGCGAGCCATGCGCTGATGGCGATTGCAACGGGCGGTCAGGTGGTCGCGATCACCATTACGCCGAATGAAGCGGGACACTGCCTGACGCAAGGGGGCCACGTCTTCTTGATCACGTCGGCGGGGTATCTTGGCAGCGTGGTTTGGGGCGCGCTCATTTTGTGGGCGGCGGCAAAGACCACGCGTCCGCGCTGGATTACCGGCGTGCTTGGCGTGTTGTTGATCGTCCTCGCGGTGTGGTGGGTTCGGCCGGCGTTTGGATTCGCGTTGCCATGGTCGGTGCTGATGGGATCGGGGTTGCTGTTTCTGGCCTACCGTTTTCCGCGTATCGGCCACCGGTGGATCCTGTGGTTCATCGGGCTGACGAGTTGTTTCTATGCCTTGTTCGATATCCGCGACGACATTCTGCGCCGGCCGGGCATGCGCAGCGATGCGTTTTTTTTGGGTGAGATGACGAACATTCCGGGGATTGTCTGGGGCGTCTTGTGGTTTGTGATTGCGCTGGTGGTGACTGCGAGCATGGTGACGCACATCGCGGCGACGGGCATTGCCGAGACGCGGGCGCCCGAGCGCAGAGAAGGGGAACAGCCGTCATGACGGCGATACGGCAATACGAGGCGGAGCGGGACGCTGATTCGATCCGGCGGGTATGGAATGAAATTGGCTGGCTTGACCCTGAAAACAGATCGCACCAGGAATTGGCGCCGCTGTTCTATTCACTGGGCAGCGGTTACGTGGCCGAGGTGAACGGGCATGCCGAATGCAGCGCCTTTACGTGTCCGGGCGCCTACCGTCACTTGGAGCAGGATCTGCCCTTTGCGGCGGTGAGCGCGGTGACGACGGGGCTTGTCGCGCGGAAGCGAGGCTACGCCACGCGGGCGACTGCGATGGCTGTCGCGGAAGTGGCGAGGCAGGGCGCGTTGGCGTCAGGCTTGGGCATGTTCGACCAAGGGTTTTACGACCGGCTTGGGTTCGGCTCGGGTCCTTACGACTACTATGTGCACTTCGACCCCGCGCACTTGGAGGCGCCGGTGAAGGCGCGCACGCCCATTCGCTTTTCCGCGGAGGATTGGGAAGCGGTACATGCAGGGAGGCTGGGGCGCAAGCGAGGGCATGGAGCGGTCAGCCTAACGCCCGCCGCCTATACCCGCATTGCTATGGCCTGGTCGAAGGGCGGGCATGGCTTGGGCTACCGGGACGAGACAGGCGCCTTGACGCATGGATTTTGGTACTCCGGAGAGCACCTTGAGCATGGACCCCTTGATGTTGAATTCCTGATCTACCGAGATGGGCATGACCTGCTGGAATTGTTTGACCTGATGCGGCATATGGGCGAAGCGGTGCGCTCGATTCGGCTCATCGAGCCGAGCGGATTTCAGGTGCAAGACCTGATGAAGGACCCGGGCCGCACCATGCAGGCGCGGGGTACGTCGAAATACCCCGTGAAGGTTGAAGCTCATGCGTGGTGGCAGATTCGATTGCTCGACATCCCCGGGGCGCTTGCAGCAACGTACCTTGCGGCTGGCAATGGCCTTCGCTTTAATCTGCACGTGACCGACCCGATCAGCGTTTTCGCAGAGGAAACGGGGTGGGGCGGCGTAGCGGGCGAATACACCATTACGCTCGGGGAGCCCTGTGAAGCGGCTCGGGGGAGCAATCCGGCGTTGCCGACGCTGCATGGCAGCATCAATGCGTTCAGCCGGATGTGGTTCGGCGCGCGGCCCGCGACGGGACTAGCCTTGACGCACCGGCTCGAGGGGCCTGAAGATTTGCTGAAGCAGTTGGATGCGGCGTTCTGTTTGCCGCATCCTTGTCCTGAATGGATTTACTGACACGACGCGCCCGTGTGCCGCTGAGAGCGCGGGTAGGGCCGGCCTTTAATCGCCGCCCCCGCCGATGCTGCTGGGGCCGAAGTTGCCGGCGGTGCGCTCCATGTAGCCTTTGCCCTTTTTCTCGTACTTGGTGAAGCCCATGGACTCGAGCTTCTTATTGTCCTTGAGGGTGCTGTTCACTTTCATATCGGAGTTCGGTCCCGCGACGCTGACCATGGGGGGCAGGCGCTTGACGCGTTCTCCGGTCTCGGGGTGCACTTCCATGGGCGGCTCGGAGGCGCGGTGATACACCTCGAAGACGGGGCCGTCCGTGCCATCTTCGTTGATGATTTGATAGCGGTAAAGCGGCATTGCGGTTTTCCATCCTTCAGTTGCTGATTGCCCGTGCCGGATTATACCTGAGCGGCCTTCATTGACCCATGGGCATGGCCTTCCTACAATGTGCGTTTGCAGTCTCGCACAATTCGTATATAGGGGAAGGCGCACTTGAACCAAGGTATTCGCGTCATGGTGTGGAACGAGGGGCGTCATGAGCAGGTTGACCCCTCGGTGCAGCGGGTGTATCCGGAAGGAATCGGCGGGGCGATTGCGAATTATTTGCGTGAGCAGCCGGGCATAGCTTCGGCGGCAGTCTCGCAGTTGGATGACCCCGGTCAAGGGCTTACGGAAGAACTCCTGGATGGCACGGATGTCATCACGTGGTGGGGTCACCGCGCGCATGATGAGGTGCTGGAAGAACATGTGGCGCGTGTTCATCAGCGTGTGCTCGAGGGCCGGCTGGGCATCGTTGTGTTGCATTCGGGGCACTATTCCAAGATCTTCCAGCGGCTGATGGGGACGTCGTGTTTTTTGAAGTGGCGCAGCGACGGCCGGCGCGAGCGTGTGTGGTGCGCCGACCCGGCGCATCCCATTGCCGAGGGCTTGCCGGATCAATTCGAAATCGAGCCGACGGAGATGTACGGCGAGCATTTCGACATTCCACAGCCGGACCAGTTGGTGTTCATCAGCTGGTTCGAGGGGGGAGAAGTTTTTCGG
>CAZLBS010000193.1:0-6924 GCA_964557505.1 uncultured Nitrospiraceae bacterium
GTCCCCCGGCCGATTCGTGTGCGCGCCCCCACATATGCCTGCGGGTAAATCGTCACCTCGTCGCCGATGTCGGCATCATCATCAATGACGGCACAGGCGCCGACAGTCACGTTCTGTCCAAGCCTCGCCGTGGGCGCAATCGCCGCCAGGGGATGGACGCCGGATGCCGGCTTCGGCTTCCGCTGCTCGGCGGCCAGCAACAGCGCGCCCAACGCCTCCCGCGGGTCGTCCACTGAAATCAGAGGCATCGGGGCCTGCTCGACACCGGGCGGTACCAGAAGAGCGCTCGCCTTGCTTTCGGCGATGAGCGGCACGTAGCGCTTTTCGGCAACGAAGCTGATGTCGCCTGCTTGCGCTTCGCGCAGCCCGTTCAATCCAGTAACGCGCACCTGGCCATCGCCGATGACGCGCCCCCCTACCAGCGCCGCGATCTCCTCGACTGTCCCATCAAGAAGCCGGTACGCCGGGCCGTCTTCGGCAACGCTCACCAGGGATTCCTGCTACTTCTTCTTGCTGGACTCGTATTGTGTGTTCAGGTAGTCAACGACTTCGCCCGTGATGTCCAACGTCGCGTTAAAGTATATGACCGGCGAATTGGCCCGCGGGTTGTCATCGGCGTCAAAAATCAAATGATAGTCGTCGCGCGCGCCGATCACTTCCACCGCATCATCGATTTCTTGCTTGATGTCCTGGATGACGCGGCTGGCCTTGCGGTTGATTTCGCCTTCGGCCTCATTGCGTTGACGCTGCAGGCGCTCGATCCGCTGGATGAAATCCTCTTCCGCGTCGCGCCGCTCGTCTTCCGTCATCCCCTCTAAGCGGCTTTGGAGGTTGCCTTGCTCGGACTCGAGCCGTTGCAACTCTTGGTCGATTTCCGCCTGCCGGGAATTCACTTCTTCCCGGATGGTGCTCATCTCATCTTTCTGCTTTTCGTACTCTTCGAAGACCTGGACCCGGTTGACGACGCCAACCTTGTAGCTGCCGTTCTGGGCTGCTGCCGTCAGGCAAATCATCGCCAGCGCGAGGAACACGCCTAGCTGACTGATTGCCCGTACCATCCCATTCGCTCGCAATTTCACGCCTCGTAGTCCTTCCCTTGCGGCGTCACCCAAACGGCATGATGACCGGGTGGCTTCGCCTTGACGACTTCTTGATTTACCCCAAATCGAACTGGATGCCGGCCAGCATTCCGGAACGCCGCGCCCGCCGCACGCATCTTCCCGGGCGTTTCTTGCCCGAGGGTTCCACTGTTCTCTGGCGTTTCTCCCCTCGCGATTGTGCACTTGGAAGCGCATAACCTAACATGTTTGACGAATGTGAGGCAAGAAAATTCGTGTTTGGACGCCGTGAGCAGGCACGGCATCGAGACACGAGGCGGCGGATAACTGGGTGCAGCGCTAGAAACGGAATCCGGTTTGGAAATGCAATTGGCCTGAACCCTGGTCTTCGTCGGCATTGAGGGGAATGCCGTAATCGATACGGATGGGCCCGAGCCGGGGCACTTCGACGCCGACGCCGATGCCTACCGAGTACCGCACCTCGCCAAGGTCGATATCGCCCGCTTCCGGCCAAAGCCCGCCGCTGTCGAAGAATGTGTAGAACCGGACCTGCTCGGTCAGCTTGTATTTCATCTCAACATTCGAAATAGCGCGCAGCTCTCCGCCGACCCGGAACTCTTCACCGAAGAAGCCAAAGCGCCGGAGCTGCGGGCCAACATCGCGCGTATCGTAGCCGCGAAGCGTGGCGCCCCCGCCGAGGTAGTAGCGGTCTACCAGGGAAACAAAGCCCGGCTCGCCGTAATCATTGACCCAACCAAGGCGCCCGCGCCATGAGGCAATCCAGCGCTCTTCGTCGCCTAGGGGATAAAACCACCATGTGTCCGTGTCGATGCGGTAGAACTCATGATCGCCCGCGCCCGCCAGCTCGAGACTGAGCGTGGCCGTGTAGCCACGTGACGGGTCGCGCCGGCTGTCGAGCGTATTGCGCGTAATCGACCAAAAGAGGGCATTGGTCGAGCCCTCGTCGCTGAACAAATCGCGAAGTTCTTCGATGGCGAAGACCGGCACATCCGTCACGTCAATGTCTTCCACTTGAAGCCCAAAGCGCGTGTTGACAAGCGGCGAGAGCGATTTGCCGAATTGAATGCCGGCGCCGCGTGCGTCTGAGGTAAAGTCCGCGCCGCGGAAGTCTTGCTCCTGGCTGAACACATTGACGCCGAAGGCCAGCGGATAGCCTAAAAATTCGGGATCCCCGAAGGAAATGTTGAACTGATTGAGGTCGTCGCCAACTTCAAAACGCGCGCTGAAGCTTTGCCCGCCCCCCGAAAAGGTCGGCCAGTTGGTTGCGTCGAAGTTGCGCAAACTCAGTTCGACGAAACCGCCAACGCCCGTATCGGTATTGAAGCCCGCGCCAAAGCCAAACTCGCCCGTCTCCGCTTCTTGCACGTCGAGCAGGAGATTGCTGTAACGCTCCAACCCGGAAACCGGCTGCACGGTAAACCGGGTCGCGTCGAAATAGTCGAGATTTTCCAGCGAACGCTGGCTGAAGCGGATCAGGCTGCCGTCGAACCGGTCGCCCGGAGAAAGAAAAATGTTGCGCCGGATGACGGAATCTTTGGTGATGTTGTTCCCGGAGATCTTGATTTCGCGGACGTACTTGAGGCTGCCCTCGTTAATGCGGTGCACGACATTGGTCGTCTGCGTGTCGCGATCGATGGTGACCTGCGGGGCCACCTGCGCGTCCACGTATCCGCTGTCGGTGTACCCCTTCTGCACGAGTTCGGCATCGGCCGCTACTTGACTCGCATTGTGAACCTCGCCCTCGTGCACCTCGATGATGCGCCGCACCTCGTCGTCGTCAAAGACGATATTGCCCGCGACTCGAAGCGACCCCACGGAGTATTCCGGGCCTTCCTCGACCGCGATGTTGATGCGCATCTTCTTGCCGGTTTCGTTGTAGGTGAATTCGGCGCCCTCGACCGCCGCTTCCAAGCGCCCGAAGTCGCCATACCGCTCGACAATGCGCTCGAGATCTTCTTCAAATTGCGCTTCGTCATAGCGCCCGCCGAGAAACCACCAGGCGCGCTTCGTCTGCATCAGCCCTCGAAGTTCACGGTTCGAGAGCGTCTCATTGCCTTCGAAGTCAATCGAGCGGATGCGGGCGCGCTGGCCTTCAACAACCGTATAGGTCACGCGCACACGCCCAGCGGCCACTTCTTCCACGGCGATATCAATCGCCGCCGAGGGAAAGCCTTTGCTTTCATAAAGGCTGCGGATAGCCTCGATTTCGCCGGCGTAGGCTTCCGGAACAAATGAATCGCCTTCGCGCCAGGTCAGCGCGCCGCGGATTTGCCGCGTCCGGACACGGTCATTGCCCGTGATTCGAAGCGATTCAATGACTTGCTTTTCTTCGAAGATGTAGGTCAGGTCGACCAGGTTGCCCCGCTGCTGGGCATCGACCCGGATGGTGGCAAAAAAACCCAAATCATAGAGGCGCCGCAAGTCGCGCGCGACCGCTTGCTGTTGCAACACGTCGCCGGGGCTGACCTCGATTTGGGAACGAACCAGCTGTTCGCTCGCCCGGGTCAGCCCCGAGACGGCAACTTCACCTACTGTCAGGCCGGCGTACTCTTGGGCGTACACCGCCATCGCCAGCGTCAGCCCCATTACGACGCCGGCCAAGCCCCGCTTCATATGGTTCAAAGAGTCGCGCCTTCCGCTGCCTTGACCGGCTCGAACGCGAGCTTTTCGCCTTCGGCATCCGGCCGCACTTCCACCTCTGTCCCCGGTTCGAATGCGCCACGGAGCAGCAACTCGGAGAGTGGGTCTTCGATTAACTGCTGCACTGCCCGGCGCAGAGGCCTAGCACCATACTGTTCGTCCGAGCCTTTTTCAACCACGAAGCGCTTGGCCTCATCGGTCAGCACCAAGTGAAGGCCACGGTCGGCAGCGCGATGCATGACATCGCCCACTTGAATTTCAACGATGCCAATCAACTGCGTTTCGGCAAGACGGTGGAACACCACCACTTCATCCACGCGGTTGAGGAATTCCGGGTTGAAGACCTTTTTGGCTTCTTCCATAACCCGGTCTTTCATGGCCTGGAATTGGTCCTCAGCCGTTCCGCGCGAGAAGCCCAAGGCTCCGCCGCCCTTGCCGATGCGGCGGGCGCCCACGTTGCTGGTCATCACAATGACGGTGTTGCGGAAGTCGACCCGCCGGCCGGTCGAATCGGTCATGTGCCCGTCCTCGAGCACCTGCAACAAGATGTTGAATACATCCGGGTGCGCCTTTTCGATTTCGTCGAAGAGCACCACCGAATAGGGCCGCCGCCGCACGCGCTCGGTCAATTCTCCGCCTTCGTTGTAGCCGACGTACCCCGGAGGGGCCCCGCCCAAGCGCGACACGGCGAACTTCTCCATGTACTCCGACATGTCGATCGTGATGAGCGCATCTTCGTTGCCGAAGAGGAAGCTCGCCAGCGTCTTGGCCAACAAGGTCTTGCCGACGCCCGTTGGACCCAGGAACAAGAATGAGCCGACCGGACGCTTGGCGTCGCGCAGACCCGCGCGTGAGCGCTGAATGGCGCGCGTCACCGCGTCGATCGCCTCTTCTTGACCAATGATGGTCTTGTGCAACTCGTCGCGCATGCGGAGCAGACGCGCCGATTCGTTTTCTTCAATCTTCGTCAGCGGGATGCCCGTCCACTTCGAGACCACATAGGCAATGTCCTCGCCTGTCACGATGGTCTCGGCGCTGTCGCGCTTGCGCTCCCACTCGCGCTTGCTTTCTTCAAGCTTCGCGATCAAACGGCGTTCCTCATCGCGCAGGCTCGCAGCCTTCTCGTATTCCTGGCGCCGAATCGAGTCTTCCTTCTCGCGCGTCACGCGCTCGATGTCGGCCTCGATATCCTTCAGGAAATGGGGGCGCGTCGTGATTTGCAAGCGCGAGCGGCTGCCCGCCTCATCGAGCACATCGACGGCCTTGTCGGGCAGGAAGCGGTCGGTGATGTACTGATGCGAAAGCTTGGCCGCCTCGGAGAGGGCTTCGTCGCTGAACTTCACCCGGTGGTGGGCTTCGTACTTGTCGCGCAGCCCCTTCATGATCTCGATGGTTTCGTCGACGGACGGGGCATCGACCATGATGGTCTGGAAGCGCCGCGCGAGCGCGGCGTCTTTCTCGATGTGCTTGCGGTATTCGTCCATCGTCGTGGCGCCAATGCATTGCAGCTCGCCGCGGGCCAGCGATGGCTTCAGCATGTTTGCCGCATCGACTGCCCCTTCAGCGGCGCCCGCGCCGACGATGGTATGCAACTCATCGATGAATAGAATGATGTTGTCTGCCCGGCGGATTTCCTTCATCACCGACTTGAGGCGCTCTTCGAACTGGCCGCGGTACTTCGTGCCGGCAACCACGCCCGCCAAATCCAGCGTCAGGACGCGGCGGTCGAGCAACAAGTCGGGCACGTCGCCGTTGACGATGGCCTGCGCGAGCCCTTCGACGATGGCGGTCTTGCCGACGCCAGCCTCGCCAATGAGCACCGGGTTGTTCTTCGTGCGGCGCGACAACACCTGAATGACACGCTCAATCTCTTCTTCCCGGCCGATAACCGGGTCGAGTTTGCCTTCAATGGCAAGCGCGGTCAGGTCCCGTCCGAAGGTGTCGAGCGCCGGCGTTTGCGACTTCTTCGAGGTCGATGCCTGCGCCGTCGCCTTGCCTTGATCCCCCAACAGCCGCACGATTTCCGCCTCGACCTTTTGCAGGTCGATGTTCATGTCTTGCAACACTTTCGCGGCGATGCCTTCGCCCTCTTTGACCAGGCCCAGCAAGATGTGCTCCGTGCCGATGTAGCTGTGGTTGAACCGGCGGGCTTCTTCGACCGCAAGTTCCAGCACCTTCTTGGCGCGCGGCGTAAACGAGATTTCTTCGCTCGACACCACCGCCGTGCCCTTTTGAACTTGCTGTTCAATTTCCATGTGCAGCGCGTCGAGATCGACGCCTAAGGTTTCAAGGGCGCGCGCCGCGATGCCATCTGGCTCCCGGCACAGCCCAAGCAGCAAATGCTCCGTACGAACGTATTCGCTGCATAGCCGCGTCGCTTCTTCGCGCGCGGCGCTCACCACGTGTTTCGCGCGTTCGGTAAATCGTTCCCACATAGGTTTTGGGTGTCCTTACGTGAATTCCCCGCTAGGCCGCTGGCCCGGCTGAGGAAGCAGCGTTGCTGGTGAGAGCCTTGCGGTATCGCGCCTGGGTCATGCCGGACGCGCACCCGTATCCAGCACAACCGCCATCGGGCATATGCTAGCCCTGCGTTAGGAAAAGCTTACCCGAAACCGCTCGGCTCGTTCCATGCTAAGGGCAATTTCATCGCCAGCTTTGCCCTGTTGCATTTCGATATGTGCCTGCTGACTGTCCAGCAGCAGCGTATTGATCTGTTGCATGCCGATGCCATCGATGAGCCCGGCAGCGACGCCCAGGCGCACCGCCGACAGCACGCCGAGCCCTTCTTCGAAATCCATCAGCCGCGCCCCGCGCGCGATGCCAAGGGCCCGGCCGACGCGGTCTTCTATCTCGAAGCCGCTCTCTTCCAAAGCTTGGGCCCGCTGCCGATGTTCCAAGTCGGCGCACTCTTGCGCTAGACTCTTCAAGTTAAACACCAATTCTTGCTCAGAGCGTCCCAAGGTGCCGTGGTGCGTTAGCTCGTATAAATCGCCGCGCGGGTCTGTAACCGTGCCAAAGTAGCCGCGCAAGACATGCCCGCGCTCGCTGAGCGCCTGTTCACGCGTGCGCTGCTCGCCGCTCATGGTCAGCCCCGGCAAGTGCAGCACGACCGACAGCGTGAGGCCTGTGCCCACCTCATCGAGGTTGCCGGTCAAGAACCCCCACTTCTCATCAAAGGCGTATTCGAGGTGCGGCGCCAGTTCGG
>CAZLBS010000194.1:0-524 GCA_964557505.1 uncultured Nitrospiraceae bacterium
CGAACGACATGCCCAGCGAACAGCTTCACGCCCGCCTTCTCGCATGCGGCAACCGCCTGCCGGGCATCCTTCGCGGTGCGGCATAAAGGCTTTTCGCAGAAGACATGCAAGCCGGCCTTGGCGGCTTCGAGAATGGCCGCCTTGTGATGGGGCGTTGGCGAGGCGATGCACACCGCTTCCACGTCCGCCGCCTGCAGCGCCTCACCCAACGACCCAAAGGGCTTCGCCTTATGGACCTTGGCCAGCTGCCGCGCTAAACCCGCGTCGATGTCGATGCAGGCCGCAATGTCGAACCCTGCCGATCCGGCCATCTGCGCATGGATGCGCCCCATCGTGCTGCATCCGATGACTGCCAGCTTCATGTGGCTCGTATCCCCCGTCATTCTTCTGCCGCGAGAAGGCGCGGCTACGCGAGCGGCCGCTCAGTTTGCACGGCTATCTTCCAATATCGCGAGTCCCTGACGCCACCATTCGGAGAGCGGCTCGATGCCCAGGCTTTTGAGCGCATTGCCGCGCCCCGCCTC
>CAZLBS010000194.1:534-6916 GCA_964557505.1 uncultured Nitrospiraceae bacterium
CGATCGTTTGGTGGAGCACATGGTCCTCGAGAGCGGGCGCTTCCACCACCACGTTGCCCCGAGGGGAGACGATGCGGCTGTGCCCCAGGCTTACGCGCTCCTCCCGCTCGTCCTCCGGCGTGATGCCGTTTGCCTGCACCACCCAAATCTGATTCTCCGCCGCGCGCCCGATCAATTGCCCCCGGTAATTCTCGATCTTGTGCACGGCGCTGTCGAAATGGTTGATCTCATAGCTGATGTAGAACAAGATGCGCGCGCCCGCCATGACGGGGATGCGGGTCAATTCCGGATAGCGGGAATCATGACAGACTACCGTCGTGCAGGGCACGCCGTCGATTTCGAACAGGGCCAGGCGTTCGCCGGGGGCAAACCATGGCTCCGGCACCATCTTGTGATAGCGCGTGATTTCTTGGCCCGCCGGTCCAATGACGATGCAGGAGTTGTACGGCCGCCGCTTTTCGCTGGGCGCCGCCGTGCCGTAAATGACGTAGATGCCCGCGTCCTCGGCTGCTTTTGCAATGGCCGCCATGTGCTGCTCGAGCTTGCCCCAGTCCAAGGCGCGAATGGTTTCTCGCTCGAAGCCACTGAGCGCCGTTTCTGGAAATACGGCTATACGCGCGCCTGCCTCGCCGGCTTCGCGAATGCCTCGAAGAATACGCTGCGCGTTCGCATCGAGGTCGCTCGAGACAGGCATCTGGACCGAGCAGATGGTCAGGCTTGGGAGTTCGGCCGTTGCATGGATGCAGACCATCAGCACGGCAATCAGGGATAAGCGAACCAACACGATGCGACTCCTCCTCGGGCACACATGATGTGCGAGGCTAGCACGTCAAGCCATAAGAGACAACGCCCCACGCGGGCTAGTAGTATCTTTCCCGCGGCACGCATCGAGCGGGCGCAGGTGTGGGAGCATTCGCACGGCAGCGCGTACCAAAGGAGCACGGCCATGCCAGACAAACCCGAGCGTGATATTGAGAAGGTGTACAGCGTCGACGAAATGGCAGCCAAGTTGCGCCGCCTCGCGGACGCCTTGGAAACCGGGGAGAGGTTCGAGATTCAAGTGGCAGGCGAGCGCATTTATGTGCCGGTACGCGCCGAGTTCAGCATCGAGCACGAGCGCGAAGGCAACGAAGAAGAACTGGAGTTCCAAGTCAAGTGGACGCATGAGTAAACGGCAGGAACAGCCGTAACGAGGGGACGGAACATGGGCATCTTAAGCGGACTGATGGGCAATGCTTCCGAGGTCGACGCGCAGGCACTGGAACAACTGCTGGGGGAAGTGGTCGTTCCGGGGGAGACCATTGAAAAGGCGTTTCAAATGGTGCGCGACACCTTCGTGTTTACCAACAAGCGGCTCATTCTGGTCGACCGCCAAGGCATGAGCGGCAAGAAGACCGAGTTTATGTCGATACCCTATTCGAAACTCACCATGTTCAGCATGGAAACGGCGGGCACGTTCGACATGGATTCGGAATTGAAGATCTGGGTCGGCAGCAACCCCTCGCCGATCGCGAAGCAATTCAAACGCGGCACGAACATCAAAGAGCTGTATGCCCTGCTGAGCAGGCATGCGCTGTAACCGCAACCGAAGGAATCACCCCATGCCTATTCGTTGGCTCATCACGGCCTTGACGATTGCCATCCTCGCCGCGAGTCTTGTCGCATTTGGTCAAGACAAGGGCACGCCTGAAGTTCCCGAGATCGAGCGGACACCCGCGCCGGTCATGTCGTATCACGGGGCGGAATGGCTCGAACGCCCATCCCGCGACGAGGAGGAACAGCCCTACAAAGTCCTCGAGACGATGGGCCTCGAGAATGGCGACGTGGCCGCGGACATTGGCTGCGGGACCGGCTACTTTTCGCGCAAGATCGCCAAGCAAGTTGCGCCCGATGGCAAGGTCTACGGCGTTGAAATCCAGCCTGAATTCATCGAGATGCTGAAGGAGAACTGCGCCAAGGAAGGCATCGACAATGTCGTGCCCGTGTTGGGCACGGCAACGGATCCCAAGCTGCCCGAGGCGGGCATCGATTGGATCATTCTCGCTGACGTATACCATGAATTTCAGGAGCCGGAAGCCATGCTCGCGGCCATGCGAAAAGCACTGAAGCCGGAAGGCCGGGTGGCCTTGCTCGAGTACCGCCTGGAAGGAGACAGCGCCGCCCACATTCGAATCGAGCACCGCATGTCGGATGAGCAGGTATTGGAGGAATGGCTGCCGGCAGGGTTTGAACTCGTCGAGCAGCACGAGTTTCTACCGAGCCAGCACTTCTTCATTTTCAAGAAAGATGCGGGCGCCGGGCCGTGACGCCACGCGCGCGCCTCGAGCCGCAAAGACGAGGCTCCGAATAAGCGAAGGCCAAAGCAACGCCGTCCATGAAACACTCTCGCACTGCACTGTATATGCTGTTCGCATTGCTGTGGATGTTCCCACTTGTTTTGGCAGTAGAGCTTTTCTACCGGGCGCGCACATCTGATTGGAGTTATCAGGCATTCGAGGCGCGCAACGCGTGCAATGCCGCTCAGCGGGAATTCGCCGACGCGGTCATAGAAGAGTATACCGACCCATCGCTGTTGGCCGAGGCCCGGGCCTTTCCCAAATGGGAAGAGCTGTACACCATGGGTCCGGCCGAGGCGCAGGCGTTTGCCCAAGAACGCGGCGGCGTGGTCTACATCGTCGAGCGGGACGCCTATACCATCGAAGCTGTCTACGGCGCCCCCGTCGAGCCCTGGCTGATGCCGCTGGCAAGCAGCCTGCAAACAGGGGCTTCCTTGTTTGACGTGCTGGGGCAACACCTGCATCGAGAGGCGCATCTCAACGATTTCATGAACATGGCGAGGGAAGCGCTCTGGGGACCTCCTTATGGGCCGCATGAGCGCGCGTATGCACTCAAGAGCGATGGCGAACCGGAGCATCTCGCCGTCTTCGTAGGCGATATCCAGCTGGACCATCAGCCCTTCAGCGGGAAGTTCGTGCTGTTCATGGGGCCGGCAGCCTACGCCGATGAACGCTGGAGCCGCTACCGGCCTAACTTGCGCATGTTTGACCCCTTTATGTGGTCGCGCTATTTGACGCTGTTCACAAATGAACACGGCCTGCGCGGAACTGATCCCATCACGCTTCCAAAGCCGCCGGATACGTTTCGCATCGTCTGTCTTGGCGGCTCGACGACGATGGAAGGAGATACCGAGGCGGTCACATACCCTGCCTTGCTGGAGCGGTTTCTTCATGACCACCATGGCATGACCCATGTCGAGGTGGTGAACGCGGGCGTGCATGGCACGTGGGCCCGCACGGACAGCCGAAGGTTTCAGGACATACTCGCGTTGGAACCTGACCTGATCCTGTACCTCAAATTCATCAACGATTTTCGTGAAGTGGCGAACCGGTGGCGCAATGCCGAGTATGACCACCTCAGCCTGTGGAACAGGTTCGCCTCAGCCGCACGCGAATCGGCGATTGTCCGCGAACATTTCAACGCTTGGATGCTTCCAGACCGGGGCACGCTCGAAAAGGCCTACCTGGAGGAAATCTTCGTTCATCTCTTGATCATGGCCGAGCGTGCGAAAGACAACGGCTGCACGTTTGCCGCAATCACATTCGACTATCCCGTCGTGGCCAATCCTGAACTCGATGAACCAACCATGTACGACAACGACCTGCGGCGCTTCATGCTGTTTCCGCTGGGCTACGAGGGCTACCGGCATGCGGCCGGCGTGTATAACGAATTGCTGAAAGAATGGTGCGAACGGTTTCAAATACCGGTGCTGCCCTTCGAGCAGGCCTTCGATGCCGGCGCCCGGCGCTACCGCGATATTTGTCACCTGCATGAGCATGGCATTCGGGACAAGGCGCTTCTGATTGCCGAAATGGTGATGGGGCAAGGACTGATACCTCGAGAATTGCCAGCCAACCGGGCGGGTTCGCCTGTGTTGGACATGCCGGCCCAGGCAACGCCGTAAGGCTGCTTGACTTCCTGACCTTGCCGCACGCCCAAAATGAGCACGAGCCGGGATGCGGCATCCCGGCCCGGCTCGCAAACACAAGCGCGAAAACTGATATCTAGGGTTCGGTAAAGGTACCGAGCAAGACCGCCGAGGTGCGCGAAACCGGCCACTCGCTCGGGTAGGTAATGAAATCGACATGACCGTCCAGATAGAGCACATTCGCGCCGCCCGGAACATGATTGAAGGACGCGACCTCGGTCGTCACCCGGTCGAACATCACGGCTAGGTCGCTCTGCGCTTCCGATGAGGCGGCCGGGTTATTGATATCGGTGATGAGAAACCGCTCGATGCCCTCGCGGAATTGATAAATCACGATGTCGGAGTTCGGAAAACTCGGACTGAAGTCCGCTACGCGGATGTCGCGATCGACCAGGCGGGCCGCCTCTGCGACGCCGGCAGCATCATTCGACGTGCCGGAAACCTGTCCTTCCCACGTAATGATCGCCTCGCCGACGGCGGCATTGATGTAGCCCAAGGCAACCGCCAAAATCGCGTCATCCGGCACATTGACGTCATTGGGGTCCTGCGGCCCATAGACGTCCCGGTCATCAAACAAGTGACCAAGATAGGTATATGATTCGGACTCAATGCGGCATGGATTGACCGGATTGTCCACATCGCTGTTGAAGCGAAAATCCTCGGAAGTGGTGTCGCCGCCATCCGAGGGACAAATCAAGATGTCCACATCCGTCAAATACTCGGGATAAATCTGATAGCCCGCTGGGGCAAGGTCGAGCACCGTATCGAAGCAACCCTCGGAAAGCAGATTGCCCGGCTCGAGCAAGCCCGAATTGTTCTGGAATTTCTCGTTCGGAAACTTCTCGCCGCGAGACTCGTTTGAATACATCTTGTAGACTAAGCCGCATTGCTTCAGGTTGTTTTGGCAAGAAGCGCGACGCGCCGCTTCCCGTGCCCGTGCCAATGCCGGCAATAGAATTGCCGCAAGGATGCCAATGATCGCAATGACGACCAGCAACTCGATCAAGGTGAACCCACCATTCCGCTTCATCACACGCCCCTCCTATGGTGTGGAAGCGTTGCTTCCGCGGCCCCTTGCCGCAGCTTTGCACGCTTCCACCGGCCAGACAAGCATGGAATAGCAAGCGGCCATTAGATGCGGGTGAGTGACGTGTGCGTTTACGATGCAGCAACTCCTCCGGGGCAAAGCATCGAAACCTGGGCGAGCACCGCTGGTGTTGTTAGCTGCTGAATTGCGTGGAGATAACGGCGCCGACGCGCGAGCAGGGCCAGTCGCCCGGATAGGTCACGAAGTCTACGTGCCCGTCCAAGTACAACACATTCGAGCCCCCAGGGATGTGATTGAAGTTCCGGACGTTCAGCGTGACGTAATCGAACATCATGGACTGCTCGCTTTGCGCCTCCGCGCTGGCCGCCGGGTTATTGATGTCGGTAATCAAGAAGCGTTCAATGCCTTCGCGGAAGCGGTAGAACACCACGTCGGATCCGGGCAAAAAATCGCCCGCAACGATGTCGGCATCGAGCACCTCAAATCCCTGGCGAACACCTTCGGGCGTTTCGGGCGCGTTAATCACGGCCTGCCGCACGGCATCAATCGCAAATGCGGCCCCTGTGTCGATGTAGCCCGCAAGCGCCGCTGCAATCGGATCAGCCGGTATCGCTGGATCGTTCGGGTCAAGGTCTCCGTAGAGCGCATCTTCGTCAATCAAATGGCCAAAGTAGATATATGAAGCCGCGTCAATGCGGCAGGGATTGACCGGGTTTTCGATGTCGCCGCCAAAACGGAAACCGGCGGTGTCCGTTTCCTCGGGGTCCGACGGGCAGATGAGCACATTGGTATCGGTGAGGTATTCGGGATAAATTTGGTAGCCGGCGGGAGCGAAGTCAAAGACCGTCGCCAAGCAGGTCTCGGTCAAGGCGTTGCCCGCAACCGTTGGTTCTGTCGCGCCGGCATATTTATCGGTCGGAAACTTCTCGCCCCTGGCCTCGTTGGCGTACATCTTGTAGACGATGCCCATCTGCTTGAGATTATTTTGGCAGGAAGAGCGGCGGGCTGATTCCCGGGCGCGCGCCAACGCCGGCAGCAAAATGGCGGCGAGGATCCCGATGATGGCGATGACGACAAGCAGTTCAATTAAGGTAAATCCAGCGGTGCGTTTCATGGTAACGATCCTTACAGATGATGGATGGAGATGGAAGATGGGCAGCCCGGCTGACTAACGTGTCACATTTAAGGACAGCGCAAGCACCGCGTTCCATTCCTGCTGCGTCCTTTTCACACAGGGTGCTGATGTGCGGAGGAAGGGCCGCAGGAATCGATCCTGCCCTCGGGCGGCCATACATAGTGGCCCCTGATAAATTCATCATCCCCTGTTTTTATATGGACAAATCGCTTTT
>CAZLBS010000195.1:0-2269 GCA_964557505.1 uncultured Nitrospiraceae bacterium
CCATCGTTTGTGCCGAAGCGAGCGAGCGGCATTTCGGCGAACTCATTGACGATTTGCTGTGGATTCCGTATTGCGATCCGGGCTGGCCCTTGTCGCGCATCATCGAGGAACGGCTCGCGGAAATGGGGCGCTCGCGGCCAGACCAAGCGCCTGCCGTGCTCATTCAGGAGAACCACGGCATCTTCGTGCATGGGCCTGACACATCGACGGCCATCAACACGCACCGGGATAGCGTGGCCGCATGTGAACGCCGCGCGCCAATCGGGGCGGCCGGCCCCGCGATGCCCCACCCGGTGCATGTACGGCCTGTTGCCTTGGCCATCCGGCAAGCGCACGCACGCATTGCCGCCGGGGAAGTGCCGCCAATCGAATGCCGCACTGGCCCCATGGTGCATGCCTCCCGCCGTCCGGAATTGCATGCATGCTCGCAAGACCCCGCTGCAGCCCGGCGTCTCGCGCAAGGGGCCCTCTCGCCCGACCACATCGTGTATTGCGGGCCGGAAGCACTGCAGATTCCGGAGGGCGCCAATGCGGACGCCATTCACGCCGCTTGCGCAGAGTACCTCGAGCGTCATGGCATCTTTCCGAAATTGGCCATTGCCGAAGGGGTCGGCACATTCGTGATTGGCGCGACGCCCAAGCACATCGCCGCGGGAGACAGCGTGGCTGCTTCCATCGCACGCTTGCTGGAGGCCACGCAGGCGGCCCAGCTCGAGACGCGCTACATGCCCGCCCGGGATGTGGACTACATCATGAATTGGGAAATTGAACACTACCGGGCCAAGCAGCTTTCGGGCACGGCGGAACGGCCGCTGGAAGGGCGCATTGCCCTGGTCACGGGGGCTGGCTCGGGGTTGGGCCGGTGGAATGCTTGGGGCATGGCCCGTGCCGGGGCCTTGGTCTGCTTCACGGACATCGATCTCGAGGCGGCGGAAGCGGCCGAAGCTGCCCTGGGCGATGAATACGCCGGCCGCGTGCTGGCCCTGCGCATGAACGTCACGGACGAGGCAAGCGTCAAGGATGCTTTCGACCAGTGTGTGGCCCACTTCGGCGGCCTCGACATCCTCGTGAATTGCGCGGGCATCGCGCCCCCGTACAGTCTTGTGGACTTCCCCTTGGATGCGTGGCGCAAGGCGCTCGACATCAATCTCACCGGATACTTTCTGGCCGGACGTGAAGCGGCCCGCGTCATGCAAACGCAGGGGACAGGCGGCGCAATTATCAACCTCAGTTCTAAGTCGGGTCTCGAAGCCTCGAAGGCCAACAGTGCCTACAACGCCACGAAGGCGGGGGAGATCCACCTTGCCCGGGGCTGGGCGCTCGAGCTTGCGTCGAGCCTTATCCGCGTCAATGCCATTGCCCCCGGCAACGTCTTCGAGGGCTCGCAGATCTGGAATGACGCCTACATCGCCAAGGCTGCCGAAAAGAAGGGCATCGCGCCGGAAGAAGTCATTCCGCACTACGTCGCGCTTTCGCCCTTGAACAAAGAGATCAAGGGCCAAGACGTGGCGGATGCCGCCGTCTTTCTAGCCAGCGATCACGCCCGGCGGATCACCGGACAGGTCCTGGTCGTGGACGGCGGACAAGTCATGGTGCGCTAACGGGCGGCCGCTTCTTCTTCAAGGGCCAGGGCGCGCTCGACGAATTCGCCGCAGAGGCGTTCTTGCACGGCATCAAAGGGCTTGTGAAGCGCCCGGCAATCTGGCGTGGCGTAGATGCCCTGCGCATGGAGCAGGCGCTTGAAGAATTGAATCGAGACGTCAAGGTGCTGGTTGCTGAAGGCTAGGATCGGCAGCAGGCGTTCAAAGCACGCTCGCGCGCCGTCCCGGTCGCCTGACTCGTAGAGCCGCAGGATGCGGACGTAGGCATGATGCATGCCGGTCGGCATGAATGCATGCACGCCGCGGTCAAGCCCTTCGAGCAACTGTTGCACCGCCCAGCCGCCAGCGACCTGCAGCGCGCCGTCCGTTGCTTCCAGAACCTCGGTGTATTTGGGACCCGCCGGGCTCGTCTCCACCTTAAGCCACGTAAAGAGGGGGATTTGCCGGAAGAGCCGCACCACGGCATCGAGCGGCAGCCCATAGCCGGCGGCATCCCAGTCTTGCAGCATGATGAAGCCGGGGCGCAGTTCAGACACGGCCATCAATTCGCGTTCCAGGTCTTCCGCGGCGCAATCGTTGGCATTGAACAAGAGGCCCGTGCATCCCAGGTCGAGAAAGCGCCTGGCGGCTTCCATGCGTTCGCCACGGTATGGCGACGAGATGCCGCC
>CAZLBS010000195.1:2279-6688 GCA_964557505.1 uncultured Nitrospiraceae bacterium
GACACCGCGGGCGGCTTCGGCGCTGATACGTACCATGTCCGCCCGTTCTGCGGGCGTCAATGCATGCACCTCGCTGGCCATTGCCGGCACAAGAAATCCCGCTACCCCAGCATCGCACGCGTAGGCCACATGGCCGCGTAGACCGCATTCGTCGATGTGGCCTTCCGCCGTGAAGGGGGTATTGAGAACGGTGATGATGCCGCGCATGGCTTAGAAGGCTGAACCCGCGCCCTGCTCCCAATGGGTGCGCAGTTGCACCAGGAGCCGGCCGTCTTGGTCGCGCAAGACTTCATGCAGATACACCGGAGCGGCATCAGGCGCGCTGGCCATGGTGCTGGCGATGCGTACGGTGTCGCCCAACACCGCCTCCTGCCGGTACGCAATCTCAGCCGACCGGAGCCGGTGCGCCGACAAGAAATCATGCGGCAAGGCGTGCAAACACCAGGAGAAATAGGCGGCGCTGTTCACGTGCTGGTTCGTGTCGATGTCGTTGAATTGCACGTCCAGCGTGCTTTCTCGTGAGGCCTCGCCGATGGGGGGCAATCGCTTGAAATCGTCTTCGATGGTCCGCTCGTTGCCGCATTCCATCATGTCTTCAACATAGCCGGGCACACGAATGGCGCGCTTTTTCGAGGTGTCGAGTAGCACCCACCGCGAAGTCCCTACCGCGACAACGCCGCCGCGCTCGTCAAGAATGCGGTATTCGCGCAAGTTATACAGGCCGCTTAGATTAATTGGCCACGTCTGCGCGCGGAGACGTTCTTGGTACGTCGGATAGCGCTTAATCCGCAGATGGAGCCGGACGAAGACCCAGGCCAGCTGCTTTTTAGCGAGCCAGTCCATGGTCATGCCCGAGGCATCGCAATGGCGCAGGCCTACTTCCTGGAAGTATTCATGTACCGCTACGGGCGACAAGCGCAAGGTGCTGTCGCAGTCGTGGTAGCGGATATTGATCGGATATTCGAATACGGGGCCGTCTTTCATGGCAGGCTCCTTGCCTGGTGCAGCAAGTGGGGCGATGTGTTAAGCAAGAGACACAGCAGCCCCAGAGCCTACAGGATACATGCGGGCCGGTGCGCGTGCGGGCCGGCAGTCGCGCAACGAGCCGCCGGGCCCCAGAGGCTACTCGTCGATGATGAGGAGGAGGACGTAGGTGGTGTCTTCAAGGCGCATGACCTGCATGAGGGGGTCGCCCGGCTTGACCATGCTGGTAGCGGTGGCGGCATTGACAGCCGTACGCTTGCCGCCGCGCTCTTCGACGATGCGCAGGCGGGTGCGCACCTTGATGCGTCCGTCGCGCTGTTTTTCGATCGGCGTCGCCAAGACCGACATGCCGTCTGCTGCCGGCAGTTCGGTTTCTTCTTGATACACCGCGCGCACGCGCACCGTGTTCAAGTGCCGGAAGGTGTCGTAGTCAAGCTTCTCGAGATGCTTCCGAAAGGGCACAAGCGCCCGGTCATACGAGGGGACTTCCCGGTTCTCGTCGCGTGCTTCGGCTGAAACCAATGTAACGCTGACCGCCGGCGCTGCCTGGGCGAGATGCACCTTGCCTTGTGCCGGCTCAGATTCACGAGCGGGAAGGGCTGCCGCGGGGAAAGTCATAAGCAGAAAGGCCACAACGAGCGCCCGGCATCTTGTGCCTGGGCTGGTATCGGCGCGAGTGTTCACTCAGCGCTCCCCCGCGTGGCTGATGAAGATGACGCCTTCGTTCACCTCGATGGTGGCCCCGGGCATTTCGGTGGCGTATTCCTGCACTTCCGTGCGCGCTTCTACCTGCGTATGCCCGCCTGTCGTGACGATGAACAAGCCGAACGCGACGGCAATGGCGGCAACGACGGCCGTGGCTGTCGAAAGCGCCCAGCGGTTCCAAGGGGCCGGGCTTCCCGTGGCGGGCCCTTGTTCGATTTTGCCGCGCAGTTCGCCGAGGAATGCCGGCAGTTGCTCGTCGCCAATGCCGGGCCGATTCCGGATGGCCTCGACTCCCGCACGCATGTGAGCGAGATGCGCGGCATAGCGCGCCGCTTCCGGGTCTGATTCCATTGCCGCGCGCGCGCGCGCATCAGACGTGCTGTCCCCATCAAACCACTGCTCGATGGTTTGCTCGTTCCGCGATTGCATGCCCAGCGCTTGCAACAACTTACGCATGGCTTGAATCCTCCGCGACGCCTGCTTCAATCAGCAAGCGTTGCAATTTCTTACGTGCATGGTGCAGCCGGCTCATCACGGTGCCCATCGAGCACTGCATCACGGCCGCCATCTCTTCGTAGCTCAGCCCTTCAAACTCGCGAAGAATGAACGCCGTGCGGTGTTTGTGCGAGAGTTTCGCGAGGGCATTGTCGATCGCTTGGCCGAGTTCGCGTGCACGAGCGGCGCGTTCCGGCGTGGGCCCATGCGACGGCATGTCCCACGTTTGCTCGCCGCCATCCAACGACACGGTCGGCAGGCGGCGCTTCTTGAAGAAGTCTTTGCACTGATTGGTCGTGATGCGCATGAGCCATGTCTTGAAGCTGGCATCACCCCGGAAGCGCTGCAGGCCGCGGTGCGCCTTTACGAACACCTCCTGCGCAATGTCCCACGCGTCTTCCCGGTCGCGCACGAAGTAGAAGGCCAGCGCGTGCACGTCGTTGCGGTAGCGGCGGACGAGTTCCTCGAAGGCCGCATACTCGCCATGCGCGGCGCGGGCAGCCAATTGGCCGTCATCGGCGGCCGCAACGGCGCCCGTCATCTCGCGGTTATGCTCTGCCGCACGCGGTCCGTCCCCGCGCTCGGGGCGCATCTGCGCTTGCAGGCATAGCGTGCCGTCTAACGTTGCGGACATGCCGAGGCGTCTCCTTCTTCCTCCACATAGACGAAGCCCCGGAGGCATTATTTACCGGGCTGTGTGATGCGCGCAAAAAAAACGCCCCAGCCGTTCGCCGGGGCGCGTGCAGTTCAGGACTTTTTTAGCGGGGGAAGCGCGCTCACGCGCTACGGTGGATGACGAATTCCGCAAGGATTTCCATGGATTGCCGGAAGGGCGACAAGGGCAATACGTCAAGCGCGTTGAGGGCCTCATTGATGTAGCCCTGCGAAAGCTCTTCGGCCCGTTCGCGCGCGCCCGTGCTTTCCATGAGCTCATGCACCCAGGCGCGGTCGTCGTCCGTGATGTCGGCCCCGCGCATGGCATCCAAGCGGCGAAGCGCATTCGCACCGGCCGATTCGCGCAAGTAAAGAATGGGGACGGTATGTTTGCCTTCGACGAGGTCGCCGCAGGAAGGCTTGCCCAGCGTATGGGCGTCTTGCACCAAATCCAGAATGTCGTCGGCGACTTGGAACGCAATGCCGAGGCCCATGCCGTAGGCGTATAGCGCGTCCCGGTATTCAGGGTGCACGATGCATGTCGGCGTGCTGCACGTGACGGCGAAAAGACTCGCGGTCTTCTTCTTCGCAAGATGGATGCAACTCTCGATGCTGCTCCCGTCGGGACCCCGCCCGAAATGAATAAGTTCGCCCTCCGCCATCTGCCGCACGGACTCGACCGCATTCACCACGACGCTGGTTCGGTTGAATCCAGCGAGCAAGCCGATAGCGCGTGCGACAAGATAATCGCCCCCGAGCACGGCAGTGTGGTTGTCCCAGCGCGCACGAAGCGAGCGCTGGCCGCGGCGCGTGTCGGCATCGTCAATGACGTCGTCGTGAGCAAGCGCGGCAAGGTGCAACAATTCCATGGCGGCTGCCATGGGCACATAATTGCGGACGGGCTTTGCCCCAATCGCTCCTGCAGAAAGCAGGCACAGCGCTGGGCGCATCAACTTGCCCCCGGGCGGCCGTGCGTCGACATCGACGCCATCGACGAACTGGAGCGTTTCGGCCCAGAGTTCGGCGAGTTGCCCTCGGACCGCATCGAGTTCGGGGGCTACGGGAGCGTATAGTTCGGTTAATGTCGGTGTTTTCAGCATTGTCTGAAATCTTACCACGGCGCCCAGCCGGCGTTCAAGAACTTTTGTGGGGTGTGCCGGACTAGGAGGTGGGCCTTTCACTGGGTGTTAACGCTTTCGTGGCGGCTTTCATGCCCACCCGCATGTTCGAACCTATGCGCAGGAGCCGATAGAATGTCGAGCCGAAGAGCAGCGGGAACAGGGGAGGCGCGGCGTCTTGCAAGAGTATTTGCCTTACATCATCGTTGGCGTGCCGGTTTTGATTGCGCTGATATGGTTCATCGCCACTTACAACCAGATCGTGAGCGTGCGCAATCACTGCAAAGAGGCATGGTCCAATATCGACACCGAGTTGAAGCGGCGGTATGAACTCATTCCGAACCTTGTGGAAACGGTCAAGGGCTATGCCAGCCATGAGCGCGAGTTGCTGGAGAATCTGGCGCAACTTCGGGAACGGGCACGCCGGGATGAAGGCAGCCCGGCCCATCAGGC
>CAZLBS010000195.1:6698-6914 GCA_964557505.1 uncultured Nitrospiraceae bacterium
CGCGGGTCGAGGCGTATCCGGAGCTTAAGGCGAGCCGCAACTTTCTAGAGCTTCAAGAAGAACTGGCCAACACCGAAGACCGCATTCAGGCGGCCCGGCGCTTTTACAACGGCAACGTCCGGGAGATGAACAATCTCGTGCAGATGTTCCCCTCGAGCCTTGTGGCAGCCGTGGCGGGAGCCAAGAAGGGCGAATACTTCGAAGTTGAAAGCTCCC
>CAZLBS010000196.1:0-3288 GCA_964557505.1 uncultured Nitrospiraceae bacterium
AGCGCATCGCGCTGGACGTGGGGGAGGGCATCCAAGCCGTGCCTGAACTCTTCGACATGGCCTTCGAAGCCGTCAAGCCCGCCACGCTTCTCGAACACGCCGTGCTCGAATGGCGCGTCATTCCGCTCACTGTGCGCTGCCAAGCCTGTGCGTGCGAATTCAGGCCGGGCGATGTATGCTGGGAATGTCCGGAATGCGGCGCGTTTGGAGGTGAAGCCATATCGGGCAACGATCTGGTGATTCGCTCCATGACGTTCGAAGCGCCGCCGCAGGAGAATGGAGAGCCATGATGGAAGTCCAAATCGTTCAACGCGTCTTGAAGATGAATGACGAACTGGCGGCTGAAGTGCGCCAGCTGCTCGAGGCGCATGACGTGACGGCCGTCAACATGATGAGCGCGCCAGGCAGCGGCAAGACGAGCCTACTGGAACGCACGATTCAGGCGTTGGGCGAAGCTCATGACAGCACGCCGCTTCGCATCGGCGTCATTGAAGGCGACCCGGATACCTCCCTGGACGCCGAACGCATCCAGCCGCTTGGCGTCCCGGTCGTTCAAATCAACACGTCGGGCTCCTGCCACCTCGAGGCGAACCTCGTCAAGCGGGCGCTCGCATCTCTGCCGCTCGACGACTTGGATGTCGTCATCGTGGAAAACGTCGGCAATATGGTTTGCCCGGTCAGTTTCGACCTGGGCGAATCCGCCCGTGTAGCCGTCCTAAGCGTCACCGAAGGAGATGACAAGCCCGCCAAATATGCCGGCATCTTTCGAACGGCCAATGCCGTCATCCTCAACAAGGTCGACCTGTTGCCGTACGTTGATTTTGATTTGGACCGGTTTAAGACGTTCCTCGGCAGGGTCAACGACCATGCACCGCTTTTTATGATGTCATGCAAAACGGGGGAAGGACTCGAGATGTGGTTGTCCTGGCTTCGTGGACATCTCGCGGAAATACGGCGGTCCTGAGATTCCGGACGCTCCGGCAGCATCTTGCCATATCCGGCGCCGGCTGCATGTGAACGGCGTCGTGCAAGGGGTTGGGTTTCGCCCCTTCGTATGGCGGCTGGCGCGCACCTATCAACTAAGCGGTCATGTTGCCAACGCGCCGTCGGGCGCCGTCATTGAAATCCAAGGCGCGGCTGGCGCGCTGGAGCAATTCCAAGAACACCTGCTGTCTCAAGCCCCGCCTCACTGCCGCATCGACGCCTGCCTGACTGAAGGTATCGCGCTCGCACGGGCGCATGGATTTACCATTGAGCACAGCCGACTACAGGGGTCCGCTACGGCTGGCGTGCTGCCCGATCTCGCGGTATGCCCGGAGTGTCTCGCGGAACTCTTCGACCCAAGCAACCGGCGATTTCATTATCCATTCATCAATTGCACGCATTGCGGGCCCCGTTTCAGCATTCTCGAATGCCTGCCCTATGACCGCCCCAATACCACGATGAAGCGCTTTCGCATGTGTGCCGCATGTCGGGACGAATACGAGAATCCGGAAGACCGGCGCTTTCACGCCCAGCCCATCGCCTGCCCTGACTGCGGCCCGCAACTGGCCCTCTGGAATGCCGAAGGCGCGCATCTTGCCTCTCGCGGCGATGCCTGGCTGGAAGCCGCCGAACGAATCCGTTCGGGACAGATTGCCGCTATAAAGGGCTTAGGCGGATTTCAACTGCTGTGCGACGCGCGCAACGAGGGAGCCGTTGCATTGTTGCGGCAGCGCAAGCACCGGGATGCCAAGCCGTTCGCCATCATGGCCCCATCCCTCGAAAGCGTGGCATCATTCGCGGAGGTCGAAGAGGCATGCCGCGAGGTACTCGCCGGGCCCGAGGCGCCCATTGTGCTCTTGCCCCGCCGCGATTCCGAGAGCCTTGCCGAAAACGTGGCCCCTGGCTCTCCTTGCATCGGCGTCATGCTTCCCTACACGCCACTCCACCATCTCTTGATGCGCGAACTCGGGTTCCCCATCGTTGCGACTAGCGGCAATATCAGCGACGAGCCCATGTGCACCTGCGAACAAACTGCTCTCGAAAAGCTGGGCGCCATTGCGGATGTGTTTCTCGTGCACGATCGCCCGATCCAGCGTACCGTCGACGATTCCATTGTGCGTGTGATGAATGGCCGTCCCGTGTTGATGCGCCGTGCGCGCGGCTATGCGCCCGAAGCCCTTCACTTCCCAGCCGCTCGGCGTGCTGCAATGGCCATGGGCGCCCACCTAAAAAACACGATCGCGCTGGCAAGACCTGGCGAGATCATCCTCGGGCAGCATATAGGCGACTTGGACAGTGTTGCCGCGCGCACGGCCCACAACGCCGCTCAACATGATCTATCTACGTTGTTCGGCGTTGCGCCCGAGGTGGCGGCTTGCGACCTCCATCCAGACTACGCGAGCACGCGGGCGGCGCACGCTTCAGGACTTTCGCTCGCAGGCGTGCAACATCATTACGCTCATGTCCTGGCTTGCATGGCCGAGCATCAACTCGACGGCCCTGTCCTGGGCGTGAGTTGGGATGGCACGGGATACGGCCCTGACGGGACGATCTGGGGCGGCGAATTTCTGCGATGCACTTGGGACGGTTTTGAGCGTGCAGGTTGCCTAAAGCCCTTTATGCTGCCCGGCGGCGAGAAGGCTATCCGCGAACCGTGGCGCATCCTGATCGCGATGCTAGCCCAATGCGGCTGGACCTGGGATGACATGCGCGGCCAGCCTGCCTTCAGTCAGGTCGACCCAGCAAAGGCGGCGCGCGTCGTTGAGATGGCGCAGCGCGGCATCGGCTCCCCCATCACGACCAGCGCCGGCCGGCTGTTCGACGCCTGCGCGGCAGCACTGGGGCTGTGCCGCTCCGCACAGTTTGAAGGGCAGGCCGCGATGGCCCTCGAGGCCGCCGCTTGTACGGCCAGCGGCCCAGCCGAGAATTCTGCTGATTACGAAATATTTTTTCTGCCAGAAAATGGGGTGGAAGTGCTAGACTGGAGGCAAATGATAGCGAGCGTGATGCGCGAAACCGCAGGGGGCGGCGATGTGAAGCGCATCGCGCGGGCCGTGCATAGAGCCCTCGCGCAGGCCATCGCCCAATGCTGTATGCAGCTCGGCGATGGACTCGTGGTCTTGACCGGGGGATGCTTTCAGAACCGCTTGCTCACGGAATTCGCAGTGGCCGAACTGCTAAGCGTTGGCAAGGAGGCCGTTACGCATGAGCGCATCCCCCCGAACGACGGCGGCATTGCCCTGGGTCAAGCAGCCTGGGCAAGCCGTCAACAGGCAACGGAGGCGTAAGCCATGTGCCTCGCCG
>CAZLBS010000196.1:3298-6908 GCA_964557505.1 uncultured Nitrospiraceae bacterium
CTCCTGACCCGAGTGGGCCGAATTCAATTTGGCAGCATTTGCAAACAGGCGTCTCTTGCCCTCGTACCGGAAGCTGCCCAGGGCGACTATGTCTTGGTGCATGCGGGCGTCGCCATCAACACCCTTGATGAGGCCGAGGCACAACGCACCCTGGACATGCTGGAAGAGTTGGGCGAATTGCACGAGTTGGAAGAGTCTGAAGAGGGCGAGGGCGTCCCAAAGGCCAACCAACGCCCATCCACGGAGAGGCCGCGTTGAAGTACCTCGATGAATACCGGGACGCCGGCCGTGCCCGGGCGTTGAGCGACATCATCCACGCTGCGAGCAGCCGCCCGCACTGCATCATGGAAGTCTGCGGCGGGCAGACGCATAGCATCATTCGCTTTGGCATCGACGAAATGCTGCCCGCGGAAACCTCGCTCGTGCATGGACCGGGCTGCCCTGTGTGCGTCACTCCGGTCGAGCGCATTGACGCGGCCCTCGAATTGGCCGCCCGCGGCGGCATCATCTTCACGACCTTCGGCGACATGCTCCGCGTGCCGGGTTCAACCGGCGACCTCTTTCATGCAAAGGCCCAGGGCGCGGATGTCCGCATGGTGTATTCGCCCCTCGACAGCGTCGCCATCGCCCGGGAGAATCCGGAACGAGAGGTCGTCTTCTTTGCCGTAGGTTTCGAAACCACGGCGCCGGCCCATGCCCTCGCCCTGCTTCAAGCGGCACGCGAAGGGCTGCCCAATTTCTCGCTGCTGACCGCCCTTGTGTGCGTGCCGCCAGCCATAGAGGCCATCCTGAACAGCCCAGACAACCGGGTCGAAGGCTTCCTCGCGGCGGGTCATGTCTGTACCGTCATGGGCTACGACGAATATGAGCGGCTGGCGCATGACTACCGCGTGCCCATCGTCGTCACTGGCTTCGAACCCGTCGACATTCTTCACGGGGTGCTGCATTGCGTGCGGCAATTGGAGGCCGGTGAAACTCGCGTCGAGAATCTCTATCCCCGCGCCGTTCAACGCGGCGGCAATCAGCAGGCACGCGCGGTCATGCAGGAGGTGTTCGAAGCCGGCGATCGCGAATGGCGCGGCCTGGGGCGATTGCCCCAGAGCGGCCTTCACATCCGCGACGCATACGCACAATTCGACGCCGCCAAGCGATTCGCCTTGGCCGAAGGCATGTCGCATGAATCGCCGGACTGCCATGCGGGAGCCGTGTTGCGGGGCGTCATGAAGCCGCACGAGTGTCCCGCATTTGCTTCCTTGTGTACGCCCGAAACCCCGCTCGGCGCGCCCATGGTCTCCAATGAAGGCGCATGTGCCGCCTATTACCGTTACCGGGGCGCCCATGTCTGAGCCGCCGGGAGGCGGACTCAACTGTCCTCTGCCCATCACCCACACACCGCATGTGACGCTGGCGCACGGGGGCGGCGGGCGCGCGATGCACCGCCTCATCGCCAGCGTTTTTGAAAAGCACTTCGCCCCATTCGGACTGCAAAGTACGCTCGATGCGGCCATCGTCGAGGCGCATAGCGGGCGGCTCGCCTTCACGACCGACACCTTCGTGGTGCGTCCGCTTTTCTTTCCAGGCGGCTCGATCGGCGAACTGGCCGTGTACGGAACCGTCAATGACCTGGCCATGGCGGGTGCGGCGCCGCTAGCCCTGAGTGCTGCGTTCATTCTTGAAGAGGGATATCCGCTGTCCGAGTTGGATGCCGTATGCGAAGCCATGGCCGCTGCTGCCGAACATGCAGGGACGCCTATCGTCACCGGCGACACCAAAGTCGTGGACAAGGGCCACGGGGATGGCGTCTACATCAACACCACAGGCATTGGCTGCCTACGCGAAGGCGCCGGCCTTGGCCCGCACCGCCTCATGCCTGGCGATGCGCTGCTCGTCAACGGAGACCTCGGCCGGCACGGGATCGCCGTCCTATGTGCCCGGGAAGATTTCGGCTTCGACCCGCCCATCGAAAGCGACTGCGCCCCGCTTCATGCACCTGTCCAAGCCCTGCTCGACGCCCATATCGACATTCATTGCCTGCGCGATCTCACCCGGGGCGGACTCGCGAGCGCGGCCAATGAGCTGTGCGACGCCGCCAAGGTTTCCATGCGACTCGACGAAAAGGCCATCCCCGTTGGAGAGGACGTGCGCGGCGCATGCGAATTATTGGGCCTGGACCCCCTCCACGTGGCCAACGAGGGACGGTTTTTATGTGCCGTGCGCGAGCAAGATGCTGACCGCGCGTGTGAAATTCTAAGCGAGTTTACGACGGGCATCGGGCCTGCCTATATTGGGTCCGTGAGCGCTCAGGCATCGACGCCCGTGTCGCTCAGGAGTACAATAGGGGTAGAGCGGGCACTCGACATGTTAAGCGGAGAACAGTTGCCGCGCATTTGCTAATGGCCCGCCCGTCAATGGGGGAGTAGACCGATGGCCGAACACACCGAATCGCAAGCCTGGAAAGCGCTCATGCAGGAAGGGCGCGTGATTGAGCCCCCCGCGGCAGTCAGCGCCAAGGCGCATGTCCAGTCCCTCGAGCAGTACCAACAAATGTACGACCGGTCCGTCAGCGATCCTGATGGCTTTTGGCTCGAGATGGCCGAGACGCTCGACTGGTTCAAGAAGCCGTCCAAAGCCCGCCAATATACCTGGGACACCAACGGCCGGGTGATTCAACACACCTGGTTCGCCGATGGCGCCCTGAATGTTTCGTACAACTGCCTCGATCGCCACGTGAAAGCGGGCCGGGGAGCGCGCGCCGCCCTCGTGTGGCAGGGCGAACCCGAGGATGAAGCGAAGACCCTGACCTATGAGCAACTGCTGACCGAGGTCTGCAAGTTCGCCAACGTCTTGAAATCCTTCGGCGTCCAAAAAGGCGATCGCGTCTGCATTTACATGCCCATGATTCTCGAGCTGCCCATCGTGATGCTCGCCTGCACGCGCATTGGCGCCATTCACAGCATTGTCTTTGGCGGCTTCAGCGCAGATGCCCTGCGCGACCGCATCAACGACAGCGACTGCAAGCTGCTCATTACTGCGAACACTTCCCTGCGTGCCGGCAAGCACATCCCGCTCAAGGCCATTTCAGATGAGGCCCTGAAGGAAACGCCCTCCATCGAGAAGGCCATCGTCGTGAAGCGAGATGAAGAGCCCTGCGGATGGGACGATGCACGAGACGTCTGGTACCACGACGTGATGGCGGATGCATCAGCAGACTGCGAACCGGAAGCGATGAACGCGGAAGACCCGCTCTTCATCCTCTATACCTCCGGCTCGACCGGAAAGCCCAAAGGCGTGGTGCATACCACCGGCGGCTACTTGCTGCACGTCTCGCTCACGCACAAATACATTTTCGACTTGCAGGAAGACGACATCTACTGGTGCAGCGCCGACATCGGCTGGGTGACGGGCCACAGCTACATTGTCTATGGCCCGCTTGCCAACGGCTCTACCTCGCTTATGTTTGAAGGCGTGCCAACGTATCCCGACGCCGGGCGTTTCTGGCAGGTCTGCGAAAAGTACAAGGTCACCATTTTCTACACGGCCCCGACGGCCATTCGCGCGCTCATCCAGAAAGGCCGCGAGTGGCCCGACAAGTACGACCTTGGCAGCCTCC
>CAZLBS010000197.1:0-239 GCA_964557505.1 uncultured Nitrospiraceae bacterium
CAACCCCGCTATGCAGGCCAGATCACCTTCGTGCATGTGCTCGAGCGGGCGCTTGGCGAGGGGCATGCCAGCAGGCTTGCCGAAACGGCCATCGCCCACTTGCGGGGGCTCGGCGTCGCCGGCATCTTGGCGGAGTTCGTGCCATTCAGCGCCTTCGACGTCGCAGACGGCTTGCGGCGCGCAGGCTTCGCCGCCGTGCCCCGGCGCTGGTGGCAGAGGCCGGGGGGTCACCGCTGGCC
>CAZLBS010000197.1:249-6891 GCA_964557505.1 uncultured Nitrospiraceae bacterium
GCGGCGGAATCATGGAAGGCTGCGGCGCCGAACAGCATGCTGAGTGAATCTTGTGCGAGCCGCCTCCTGCCCCGGGCGGCTGAGTTGCTCGTCGAGGCATACCAAGGCCATGAGGGGCGCTCGCTTCACTTTGAAGTGCAGGATGCCAACCAGGCGCTCGCGTTTCTGCGGACGGTCGCGCAAGGGGCTTACGGACAGTTCCATCCGTCATTCATGCGGGTCATCGGGGGCAGCGAGAAGCCGAGCCCGCGCGCTCTGATTGCCGCATGCCGAACCGCGCCGCGCACAGGCTTCGTCCTGCATTTGGCCACGCGTCCAGCGTACAGAAGACAAGGCTTGGCCAAACGCCTGCTGCTCGAAACGGCGGACGTCTTTCGGCATCATGGCTACGATCGCCTCGCTTTGGGCGTTACCGATAGCAATCCGGCCCGTCAGTTGTACGAGGCCATGGGTTTCACCACCTTGCGCCGCGTGACCGCACATCATTGGTGGCGGTGAATGGATAGGATGAGGCAGACGGCTGCCGCTCAGAAGGTTCATACGAGCAAAGATCGAACCAAGAGGATATGCACCATGACGGCAATCCGCATGACTCCGCCTTCCGTGCGCGCGTGCTTAGCGGTTTTGCTTGCGCTGTCGGCGGTCTCTACTGCGAGCGCACAAGCAGACCAGGAAGCGGCAGAGCCCCAGCTTCAGCCCCCAGAATCGGGGCCAACGGATGGCAGCGAGCAAGCCGTCGAGCAAGCGCCCAAGGAGCTGCCCGCCGCGCCAAAGCCCTCCGAGCATGACCATCTGGCCCGCTTGCGGGAAGTGCTCGATGACCCGAAGCGCGCGTGGCAGGCCCTGCGCCACTACGATGAATTGCAAACCATGGCCGTCGATTGGGATGTGGCCCTTGCCGAGCGGCACCGCCAGGAAGGCGACGCCGAATTGGCCGACAGCATTCTCGACCGGGCCCGAGGACGCCTCGAAAACCTGGACGATGCCTATAGCCTTTTCTTGCGCAAATACCCCAACCATGCCCGCGCCCTGAATTACCACGGCGAGTTGCTCTATGATCGCTTGGGGCAACAGGCAGGCGGCATCCGGGCATGGAAACTTGCCACTCAAGTCGACGAGGCCTACAGCATTCCCTTCAACAATCTGGCCATTCACTACAGCCATGTCGGCGATTACGACATGAGTATTCGGCATTTCGAACAGGCCCTGGCGCTCGATCCCGACAATCCGGATTACTTGTACAACTTCACGCAGATCATGCTGATTCATGCCCCTGCCATCATGAAGCACTACGAGTGGGAGAAGCCGAAGGTCTATGAACAGGCCATGGAAATGTCGCGCCGCGCCGCTGAACTGAAGCCGACCGACTATGACTTGCTTTCGGACTATGCCACCAACTTTTACGCCGCCGAGAATTTTGGCGTCGAAGCCAACTGGCATGAAGCGGCCCAAGCTTGGGCCCGTGCGCGGGAATATGCCGGGCGCCCCGACCGGGAATTCAACACGTGGCTGAACGAAGCCCGCGCCTATATTCGGCTGGATAACCGCGAGCAGGCCATTCGCTGTCTTGAAGAAGCGCTGCGGATCGTGCCCGATAGCGATGTCGCAAAGCGCCTGTTGGCTCAGCAGCAAGGCGGGGGGCAGTAGCGCCGCCATGGGCATGCTTGCTGACACGTCATCCAAGGCGGAGCAGCCGGGCGACACGGCCCCGGGCAGTGCGCGCGGAGCCGCTATCGTGCGGAATGCGGTCTACATCCTGGTGCTCGTCTTATGCGTCGTCCTCCTGTACTTCATTCTCGTGCGCGATTTGCGGAACTTCCTGGTGCCGTCGGGAAGCATGCGCCCGACCCTCCTGCCCACCGACTACATCTATACCTTGAGCCAGCCGGCGTACAAGGCGGGCGATATCGTCGTGCTCAAGGATCCGAACCCCCAAAGCGACACTTCTTATGTGGTCAAGCGGATCGTCGCAACGGGCGGGGAGACGGTTAAGATCATGTGGGGAGCGCTATACATCGATGGGTCGTATGTGTCGGAGCCCTACACCATGGAGCCGATGGCCTACGACTTCCCGCCGGGCGATAGCGGCAGTCCCTTCACAGTGCCCGAGGGCGAAGTCTTCGTCTTGGGCGACAACCGCAACGCGAGCGATGACAGTTCTACCTGGGGCCCGGACCTCGGCCTGAGCTACAGCGTGCCGGCATCGAGCATCGTCGGCCGGGTGCAAGGCGTGTACTTGCCGTGGAACCGCATTCGCGTGCCGCGCTCGTATCCCCTGCGCAGCATCAACGATTTCGCCCGTGAGCCTGGGGCCGGCCAGCCGCCCCCGCCGGCCGGCTGAGCACTCCGCCAGAACGCCGCCCCCCCGTCTGGTTTGCTCGCAGGCTGCGAATATGGCAGGCTTAAAGGCTCATTGCCGCTTAACGGGAATCAAAACTGCATATGTCATCCGGCTTTTCTTACGAACAACGGTTCGAATTCGCGCGGGCTCCATTGACGCTCGCCGTCCAGCGCTTGATTCTCATCAACATTGCCGTGTTCGCCGTGCAGCTCCTCCTCACAGTGTTTTTTGGCGGCGTCGCACGGAGCAATCAGGCGGTGCATGTGTTCGTATTCACAGACTTCGCCGCGTTCAATCCCGGCGAGTTGTTCAGCGGCTTCATTTGGCAGCCCTTCACCTACATGTTTTTGCACGGCGGGCTGTCGCATCTGTTCTTCAACATGTTGATTTTGTTTTTCTTTGGCCCCGACGTCGAGCGAGTGCTCGGCACCAAAGGCTTCTACCGCTTCTACATTATCTGCGGGGCTTTGGCTGTACTTCCCGCAGCGCTTCCTCAATTGCTGACAGGGTTTGGCGCGTCGGTTGTCGGCGCCAGCGGGGCCGTCATGGCGGTGCTCATGGCGGTGTATCTCATCAATCCCGAGCGCCAGTTGTACATCTTCCCATTTCCGTTCCCCATCAACATGCGCGCGTTGGTTTTCGTCATCGCGTTCATCGAGATTCTGCGGGCGCTGAGCCTATTGGACGCCGGCGGCACGTCGGTGGCGACGCATTTGGGCGGGCTTGCCGCTGGCTTCTTGGTGTTTAAGGGGAGGCATATGCTTCGGCTGCCGCGTGTCAATGTGTCGGCCCGGGCGGGCTCGACGCCCTTTGGCCAGCGGCAGGCGCGCAAACCCAGCCGGACTGGGCGCCCGTCCAAGAAAGGCGATCTGGACCGCCTGGGCGAAGAGGTGGATAATATCTTCAAGTTCGATGACAAGCGCCGTTGACGCGGCCCGAACGTAAGGCAAACCGCTATGCTCGGCATGGGCATTCAAGAACTTCTGATTTTAATCGTGATTATCGGGGCCCTGCATTTCACGGGGCTGTGGCCGATCATTGCACGGGGATTGGAAGAACTGCGGGGTGGGCCGGCGCCTGGGGCAGGCGGCGGCCGGGGGGCTTCAGGCGGAGGAACTTATGCTCCCCATGGCGCCGCGGATGTCGACTGGTGTTACCGACTGCTGGGAATCTCCTCAGGGGCAAGCTGGGAGGAGATTGAGCGCGCCTACCGGCGGAAGGCGAAGGTCCATCACCCAGACCATGGCGGCGACGAAGATGCGATGCGCGCCTTGAATGAAGCCTACGCGACGCTTAAAAGCCGCCGCACTCACGCCTGAGCATTGCCGTCTCGGCACAAGCCGTTCAGCCTGCCCTAGATGTCGTCCCATGCTTTGCTTTCGGCTGCCCGCGCCAGCGAGCGCTCGAAGCTTTCCATCCCTGCTTCCCGCGTCTTGTAAATCGTGAAGACCTTGTTCAAGTTCGTAATTTCGAAAACGGTGCGAATGTCGTCGTTGAGGGCGCACAAGCGGACGGCGCCGCCATCGGCCTCGGCCAAATCCTTCAGCCGCAGCAGCTCGGTCAACACCGCGCTCGACAGATAATTGACCCGGCTGAAGTCCAGCAAGAGATTGGCGCCTTTGTGTTCCACGAGGTATTGGCGCGCTTCTTCGCCGAAGTGGTTGACATTCAAGGCGTCGAGCACGCTTGCCGACACGATGGCCGCAACGGTAATGCGGCCGTGCTCTTCAAATTGCAGCATGGGTTCTTGGGTCATGTGGAAGACACTCCTTTCGCGAAGGCACGCGGCGAAAAGACCATCGACAGGCAATTGCACTCGGCATCATACGAGATTTCCGACATGAAGTGGCGAATGATGCACACGCCTCTTCCGCCCAATTGATCGGCGCCGGGGGCTGAGACGGCCTCAGGGTCGAATCCTTTGCCTTCGTCATACACCTGAATTATGCATTCATCAGGGGTGCCGCTTATGTGTAGGCGGACCTTGCGGGAGGCGTCCCGGCAATTGCCATGCACGATGGCATTGACCAGGGCCTCCTCGAGGCAAAGCCGCATGGTGTTCTCTTGCTCCGGCTTGAGCCAGCCTTCCTGCCGGAAGGCCTCGAGCGATTCGCAGATAACATCGCTCATGTTCTCGAGCGTGCTTGCAAACACGCGCCGGTAGACCGTGTTGTCCGTATTCGGCATCGTCTCCGGCCTGTCCCGTCTGGACCTGGCGTCAGGTGAAACCGGCCCGGGTCCTGCTTCGTTCGATGCATCCTTGATTCGGTCCGCATACTACTGAAGCGAAGGGCCGCGCGCCAAACCAGCGTGGCGCGCGGCCCTAGATGGATTTCGGAACGAATCGCCGGCTACTGCATGAGCAGGCTGAACCGGGAGACCGTCGCCCCGTTCTCGACGCCCGATTCGATTCGCAATTGGTTGGTCTGCTCCAGCACGGCCATCGGCACGGCCACGCCTGGATTGTCCATTTGCCCGCCGAACAAGGCCATGTAGGTGTTCAACATGTTCCGAATGGCGGGGGTGTCGATGTAGACGAGCCCATACGAAGGCTCAGCCGGATCGAAGGGCGGGTCGATGGACGCGAAGAGCGGCGAGGGTTCCCCGCCCAGAATCGCGTCCACCTGGCTGCGCACCGTTGCCGGGTCGGTTGAGATGACGAAGGCCCCCTCGGGAAAGGCGTAGCTGAGGGTCGCCATGGGAATCGTTCCCGGGGGCAGCGTGATGATCTCGACCCCGTTGTAGACTTCCTCGCTCGAGGTCGGCAGCTCATTTTCAAAGAGCATGCCCTTGGCGGCTTCCGCGTCTTCTATGGCCACGATGGCGGCCAGCTTCGGCACCAGGCCCGGGGTCGAGTCGGCGATGGCGAAGGCGAACTCATCGCCGAGCATATCGAGAACGGCTTCTACCTGCGCGGCAATCGGGGCCATCGCGGGGCCTTCAAAGTTTTCCATCAACTGGGCGCGCATTTCCGGATCATCAAGGGCATCGAGCCGGAAGCCCATGAACAAGGGCGCGGTCGCGGGCAGCAGGCTGGTGAGCTTGAGCGGCTGGGGTTCGATCTCGACCTCGGCTGGCATTGGCGCAAGCGTTTGCCATTCGAAGGCGGCATCATCCCAACGCACCGACATGTAGACCGGCCCGTCCAGGCTGCCCCATTGCATCTCCGCGAATTGCAATCGGCGCAGCGCGCTATCGGCTTCGCCTTCCATGCCGATTTCCTCGGAGATGGCGAGCAACGGCTCGGCGGCTTCCATGGTGGCACGCACCGCCTCAGGCTCGATCATGGCTACGATTTCGTTTTCGTCGCGCGCTGGGGCGCTTTCGCTGCCATACGTGACCGGCGCCGGGTTTTCCAGGCGGGCCGCCACCTCTTCGAGCATGCCCACGTCCATGCCTGCCGCCATCCATTCCCCGGCGATGAAATAGCTGAAGGCCTCTTCGACGGTCTTCATCGTGACGCCCGCGGCCTCCGTCTCCGTGATCGCTTCCGGATCGAAGTCGGGCATTTCTTTCGCGAATTCCATCATCGTTTTTTCAAGCAGCTCGCCATCTTGCACAGGCAACACAACTACGAGCCGCGGCTCGCTCAAGGCATCCAGCAAGGTGTCTTCCAGAATGCGCGTCATGGGATCCATCGGCTCGGCCATTTCGCCTTCCGCATCCGCTTCGCCTTCGGCGCCGTCATTCATCTCTTCGGCGGGCATGTCGAGTTCGCCCGCCGCCTGTGCCTCTTGAATCTGCCGGGCCGCCTCACGCAACGCCTCTTGAATGCCCGCGAAGCTTACGAACGCCGCCGCCGGACGGTCCGGATCGAGGCCGATCCCCGTGGCGATGTCGGCATAGCTCTCGGCCCCTTCAAGGCCAAGGTCAGCCGCGAAGCGGTCGATTTCTTCCTTCATGACCTGTTCCACATCGACCGTAGGCGGGACGGCAGCCTTCGCGAATTTTGCGCCCCGGTCAATCCAGGGCTGCAAGGGCGGAATGCCGAGGGCCATACCGGCCGACTCCGGCATGAACTGCATCACCTCATTGGTCACCGGCGTGACCAGACCTACCGGCTCGAAGGGCTCCTTTGGCCCTTTCTCGGCCATGGTCTCTTCTTCCGTGGCCTCGGTCATGCCCGGCGCCATCTCTTGCGCTTCCGCGGCATCTTCCATGGCCGGTTCGGCTGGCTCAGGCTGCATGGCCTCATCGACCATGTCCTCTTCGCCCGCCGCTGCCTCTTCCTGCGTCTTCGCAGCCTCTTCCGCGGCTTGCTCTTCCTCGCCGCCGCCGCAGGCAGCGCCAAAAGACAGCAC
>CAZLBS010000198.1:0-4791 GCA_964557505.1 uncultured Nitrospiraceae bacterium
TCTTTGTAGAAGTGATGCGCGACGTCAGTTTCCATCTGGCCCCGATCACCAAAGACGAAGCCATGCAAATGCTCATCAGCACGCGCTCGTATGGACTGCTCGAGGGCGCGCGCGGCTCCGATTCCGTCGACTTGGGCGCCATTGCCGGCGGCCTGCAACGCGTCAGCCAGCTTGCCACCGACTTTCCCGAAATCATCGAGATGGACATCAATCCCTTCATCGTCTACGAGGTGGGGGAGTTGCCCGTCGTGGCTGACGCCAGGATGACCTTCAGTGAAGACATCGTCCACTACATCTGAAGCCAAGACGATTCCCATCGATTGGGGCTGGCGCGAAACCTACAAGGACATGACGTGCACCGCCGAAGAGGCCGTGCGCCATGTAAAGCCGGGGCAGCGCGTCTTCATAGGCACGGGCTGCGCCCAGCCGATGGAGCTTGTGCAAGCGCTGACCGCCCGCAGCGTCGAACTCATGGACACCGAGATCGTCCATTTGCTCACGCTCGGCGACGCGCCTTATGCCACCCACGAACTCTCGCACCATTTCAGCGTCAACAGCTTTTTCATCGCCGAAAACGTCCGCGGAATCATTCAGGAAGGGCTGGGGGACTACACGCCCATTTTCCTGAGCGAGATTCCGAGGCTCTTCAACTCCGGGCAGCTGTCGCTGGATGTCGCCCTCATTCAAGTATCTCCGCCCGATATCAACGGGATGTGCAGCTTGGGCATCTCTGTCGACATCGTGAAAAGCGCTGCGGAAAATGCCCGCTTGGTCTTGGCCGAAGTCAATCCGCACATGCCGCGCACCCGGGGCAACAGCCTGATCCACATTCAAGACATCGACTATGTGGCATCCGTCGACCGCCCGCTGATAGAAGTGCAAATGCCCAAACTCGATGCCGTTACCCAGAGCATCGGTCAGCATGTTGCCTCGCTTGTCGAGGATGGCTCGACCATTGAGGTCGGCATCGGCCGCATCCCGCATGCCGTCTTGCAATTGCTCAACACCAAGAAGGATCTGGGCATCCATACCGAGATGGTGACCGACGCGGTTATACCGCTCATTGAAGGCGGGATCATCACCGGCGCGCGCAAGACGCATGACCGTGGGCGGGTTGTCGCCAGCTTCTGCCTCGGCACCCGAAAGATCTACGACTATGTCGACAACAACCCCGTCTTCAGCTTTCAGCCCACAGAGTACGTCAACGATCCTTATGTCATCGGGCGCCAACACAAGATGGTCGCTCTCAATACGGCGCTTGAAATCGATCTCACTGGACAGGTCTGCGCCGACTCGCTCGGTTCGCATTTTTACTCGGGCATCGGCGGACAGGTCGATTTCAACCGCGGGGCCGCGCGTTCGCAAGGAGGGAAGGCCGTCATCGCGCTCCCCTCGACCGCGCAAGACGGCACGCGCTCACGCATTGTCTGCCACCTGAGTGAAGGAGCCGGCGTGGTTACGTCGCGCGGAGACGTGCACTACGTGGTCACCGAATACGGCGTGGCTTATCTACATGGGAAGAGCGTGCAGGCGCGGGCCGTCGCCCTTGTAAGCATTGCACATCCCAAATTCCGCGAAGAACTCTTCCGCCAGGCCATCGAGGCCAAGTATGTCCGCTCCGAGTTGGGCGCGTACACCGGAAAGATCTTGGTCGGTCCCAGCGAGACGCGCACCAAATTCCTCCTCGATGACGGTACGCTCCTGACGGTGCGGCCCATTCACCCGACCGACGAGCCACGAGTGCGCGAGCTTTTTCACGGCCTGACCGAGCGCTCCCTCTACACCCGCTTCATGAGCCGGATGAAGTGGATCAGCCATAAGCAGGTGCACGAATTCGTCTACATCGATCACCGCAATGAAGTCAGCATCGTCGCCACGGTGCCGGAAGCCGATGGAGAAGACATCGTCGCCATGGGCGGCTACTATCTCGATCCCGAAACCAACCGCGCGGAAGTCGCGTTCGCCGTGCTCGACCATTGGCAAAACCGCCATATCGGCAGCTTCCTCCTCAAGCATCTGGTCCAAATCGCCCGCAGTCAGGGCATCGCCGGCTTCACGGCCGAGGTCCTGGCTGAAAACAAGGCCATGCAAGCCGTCTTCCACAGCAGCGGCCTCAAGGTCAAGAGTTGGCTCAGCCAAGGCGTCTTCAGCTTCATTATGGATTTTTGACCCGGGCCAGGTTGTCTCGCCCAACCAAACCTTGTTAAGCTTTCTGCGAGACTGCTAACAGTTCGGTCTCTAACGCTCGTGTAACATGCTTCATGCGATGGGCTTAGGCACTTCTCCGGGGAGGCATGAAGGCGCGGGCGGCCATGTTGTAGTCCCAACCACAAGCCGCCGTCATGACGATGCCGGCGCAGGAGACATGCGCTGTGTCCATTCTCGAGCGTTGGAGTCAGCTCTACTTCAACTGGGTCCACACCAACAACCTCATCTACAATCAATGCTGGGAAGACCCCCGGCTCGACCGTAAGGCACTCGACATTCAACCGGACGACACCATTCTGGTGATTACCTCCGCCGGGTGTAATGCACTGGACTATGTCCTGATGGGGCCTGAGCGCGTCTACGCGGTGGACATGAACCCGCGTCAGAATGCCGTGCTCGAACTCAAGATGGCGGGCATTCGCAACCTCGATTACGCCACCTTCTTCCAGTTGTTCGGGCGCGGCCGCTTGGCCGATTTCGACCGGGTATACGAATCCCATCTGCGCGGCTCCTTGACCAAGCCCACGCAGCACTTTTGGGATCGCCACCGGCGGTATTTCAGAGGCGAGGGCTTCCGCAAGTCCTTCTACTTTTATGGCAGTTCGGGCTATTTCGCCTGGCTCGTAAACCTCTACCTCCGGAGCAAGAAGAGCTTGCGGGAAGGCGTCCGCGAGATGCTCGGAACCACCACCGTCGACGAGCAGCGCGAAGTCTATGAGACCTATATCCGGCAGCACTTGTGGAATCAATTCATCCGCTGGGCGATTGGCCGCGACGCGACCCTTGCCATGGTCGGGGTCCCCAAGGCGCAGCGCAAGCAGGTCGAGCGCTACTACGAAGGCGGGATCGCCCAATTCATGAACGAAGCGATCGAGTCGGTCTTCGCGCGCCTGCCCTTTGGCGACAATTACTTCTGGCGCGTCTACCTCACCGGCGAATACACGCCCGAATGCTGCCCCGAGTATCTGAAGGAAAACAACTTCTACGCGCTCAAAGATGGCCTCATCGATCGGGTCCATGTCGAAACCAACACCTTGCAGGGATTTCTCGACCGCGGCCGCACGCCCATTTCGAAATTTGTGCTGCTCGACCACATGGACTGGATGGCAAGCCATGTGCACGATGCCCTCGTCTCTGAGTGGGAGACCTTCGTGGCATGTGCACGGCCTGGCAGCCGGGTCATATGGCGGAGCGGCGGCCTCGATGTAGACTATGTCGACCCGATGGTCATCCGCATGAACGGCGCCAAGCAGCGCGTAGGCGAGTTGCTCACCTACCATCACGGCCTTGCCGCCGAACTCCACACGCAAGACCGCGTGCATACCTACGGCAGCTTCTACATTGCCGACCTCGCGACGGCATAAGCGCACATACGGCTGAACTCATGGGACTCGTCTCCGACATTCGCGTGCTCTATCATCTGGCGCTGTCGCCTATCAAGGGCAACACCCATGCGGAGCGATTGGAAAGCTTCTATGCAGGCCAGGCCGGCGCCTATGACGATTTCCGCAAGCGCCTCCTTCGCGGGCGCGAGGAGTTGTTTGATGCGCTGCAAATGCCGGAAGACGGGGTGTGGGTAGATCTCGGCGGGGGCACCGGCTCAAATGCCGAAGTGCTCGGAGACAAGCTCGAGGCCCTGTCGAAAGGCTACATCGTCGACCTGAGCCCATCGTTGCTGAAGGTTGCCAGCGAGCGGCTTGCCAGTCATGGCTGGGGTCACATTGCCGCCGTCGAAGCCGACGCGACTACCTTCCGGCCGGAAGAGGGCACGGCCAGCGTGGTGACCTGCTCCTACTCCTTGACAATGATTCCCGACTGGTTCGCAGCCATCGACAATGCCTATGACATGTTGAAACCGGGCGGCACTTTTGCCGCAGTCGACTTCTACATCGCCCGCAAATACGAAGAGGCGCCAGACAAGAAACAAGGCCGATTCACGCGTACCTTCTGGCCGCTCTGGTTTTACAACGACAACGTCTTCCTCAGCAGCGACCACGTGCCCTACCTGCAGCGCAAGTTCAAGACCACCCATTTGAGCATGCATTGGGCAAGCGTCCCATACATGCCCGGATTGAAGGCGCCCTACTACCGCTTTACCGGTACCAAAGGCTAGCGCCCGGCCGCCTCGCCTAAAACGGCCACTCAAAACTCGAGATGATGTTGATGATTTGGTCGGGCGGGAGATTGCGCTGAATGGTCAGGCCGGCGCCTACCAAGAGGCTGGCGACCCCGTATGCCACATACAGGGAATACAGGGCGACGCAGGCATAGGCGAGCTTGTCGAGCGTGCTTTTCCAGGGCGGCGGCACGGGCAAGGCTGAGAGCAGCGCAAACGGCAGCGCCACGAAGGCCGCCTGCACAAAACGCATGAACTCAACCCGCGGATACCAGGCATAACCCGGCGCCGCCGCTTCCAGTCCTGTGTCGAAGTAATTTCCGAGAAGCCACCCCGCGCCTTCCAGGGCATAACTTACGCCTAGATAAATAACCAAAATCAGCACAACGGCGCGCCCGCCAGCCCACGCCAAATCAAGCCAATGCACGGGCTCCGCGCCTTCGGGATGGGCGATTTCGCCCATGTAG
>CAZLBS010000198.1:4801-5060 GCA_964557505.1 uncultured Nitrospiraceae bacterium
TACGCATACACTGCGAGATAGGCCCACAACGCCAAAGGCCCTGTGCCAAGGCCAAGCAGCACGGTAATGAGTCGCACGACCCAGGGCTCTACCTGGAGATACTCTGCTGTCTTCGTGCAGACGCCTAACCACTGCCGCTCCATCCCGCTCGGTTCCCCGGCCGTTTCCTGGCGGGCCGCCGACACCGCCGCACCGGCACTTGCCAAGGCAGGGTTGCGGGCCGGTTTGGATGGACGCGCTTGCTTCGGCCCCCGCCCGG
>CAZLBS010000198.1:5070-6865 GCA_964557505.1 uncultured Nitrospiraceae bacterium
ATTGTCGATGCGGCCGCCCTCACGGACGCGGCGTGCAACGGCAGCCGGAGAACCCACAGCACGTAACGCATCGTCGACTTGCTGATCGCTAAGCGTTTCACCGGCGGGCTCTCGTAACCGTTCCATGACAGCTGCGTTCACCCGGTCGAGCACGGCATCGCGCCGCGCCTCGGGAAGGTCGCGAAGCAGTTCGCCGATTTCGCGAAGGTACCGTGCCACGCGACGCCGCTGTTGTTCTGTCGTGCTCATGATAGACATTTAGCCACTGCCAGCCCTTCGCCCCAAACCTGAGAGTATAACGCAGTGCGCCGACTGCCGCGCCCCTTCGTTGCCTGCATCCGCGGAATGAAGGCTAAGTTGCAGTACAGCCCCATCCTGCGTCACCATTTACCCGAGAAGGAGAGCAACCATTCATGCGACATGTGCATCCCGTCAGCCGCAGGCCATCCATTGCCCAGCTACCCGGAGTGAGCGAACCCGGCGTCGACCCGTTCGAATCGCTCATCCTCATCACGCTGACCGTCTTCTTCAGCGAATTCACCAACTTTCCTGACATCATTTCCCAGTTGCAAAAGTTCTACGCGAAGAACTGACGCCCGCCGGCTCACCGTGATTGAGCGGCGGATTCGCTGTCTGCCTCGGCGCCATCGCGTGCCGTGCGTTGTTGCGCATCTTCGCCCAGCCGCTTCAGCGCCTCGACCTGAATCTCCATTTCACGCAGGTCGTAATCGCTGAACTTTCGGTCGACCACTTCAATCAGGTGGTACCCGAACGGCGTTTGAACCGGGCGGCTCACTTCATTCAACGGCGCCCAGTACACATAATGCTCGAAGTTGTCTTCATACACGCCGCGTTCAGCCCAGCCCAGATCGCCCCCGCGGAGGGCGCTCCCTTCGTCGCCCGAGTATTCCCGCGCCAGCTTCCCAAACGACTCGCCCTGTTGAATGCGCCCGCGCAGCTCGACCGCCTGCTCGAAAGCCTGCGTGCGTGAATCAGGATTGCCATGCTCGAACGGAATCAAGATATGCCGTGCCCGCACGATGGACGTAATGGGTTCGATCTCCGCATAGCGCCACATAACCAGATTCATCAGCGCAATCATGACGGCGATGCCGATCCAGGTCCACCGGTTCCAGTCGATGCTCCGGGGCAATTCTTCCGAATTAGATGCCATTGAGAAATTCCTCGTATCCCGCGAAGAGATTCAGGTAGAAGCGAATGATGACGAATCCTATCGAAACAGCGACGCCCAAGACGATGAGGGTCCCGCCGATATTGACCAGGCGGCGAGAGGCATGCTTCGCCGCGTCAAGGTTGTATTCGGCCGCCTTGTTGAGCTGAAAGTCGAGCCGGCCCGACTCCTCGCCCACCAGCATCATTTCCTTCGTCGTGCGGTCCATATACTTCGAGTCCGCAAAGGCCTCGGAAAGCGTCGCGCCATTTTGAACGGGCCCCACCGCCCGAAGGAGATCGCGCTCGATCACGGCATTGCCCGTGCTTGCCGCCGCACTTTTGATGGAGCCCACGATGTTGATGCCGCTGCCCACCAGAAGCCCGAGCCCCTTGGCGAAGCGCGCCATGGCCATCCGCCTGGTTACGCCGCTGAAGGGCCAGATGTGCGTGCTCAGCCAGCCTGTGAAGTACTGCGGGATGCCCGTGCGCCAGCAAGCTATGAACAAGCCGAATACCCCAAGCGCAGCCACGTGGAGCCAGCCCATCCAGATCGCATACTGCTGTATGAAGACCAATAACTCATTCAGGTCGAACTGCTGCCCGATGATGCAGAGGGCGAATC
>CAZLBS010000199.1:0-227 GCA_964557505.1 uncultured Nitrospiraceae bacterium
GCCTCGACCACCTTCGCGCGCATCTCGACGACCTGCGCCTGCATTTCCTGCTCGCGGGCGAAGGCCATGGCGCGGCGCTCTTCGGCGCGGGCCTGGGCAATTTCCTTGTCGGCCTGGGCCTGCGAGATTTGAAGCTGCGCGCCGATGTTCGACCCGACGTCCACATCCGCGATATCGATCGACAGAATCTCGAAAGCGGTGCCGGCGTCAAGCCCGCGCTCGAGCAC
>CAZLBS010000199.1:237-6833 GCA_964557505.1 uncultured Nitrospiraceae bacterium
CGGGAAATCATGTCGGGATTCTCGAGGACCTTTTTGTGCGACTCGGCAGAACCGATCGTGGTCACGATGCCTTCGCCCACACGCGCGATTATGGTCTCTTCCTTGGCGCCGCCGACGAGGTTATTGATGTTGGCACGCACCGTTACGCGGGCTTTTGCTTTGAGTTGAATACCATCCATCGCCACAGCAGCGACGGTATTGGGTCCTTTGCTTGGATCGGGGCAATCAATGACTTTCGGGTCGACCGACGTGCGCACGGCGTCGAGGATGTCGCGCCCGGCCAGGTCGATGGCCGTTGCCCGCTGCCATGTCAAGGGAATTTCCGCCTTGTCGGCGGCAATCATGGCCTGCACGACGCGCACGACGTTGCCGCCCGCGAGGTAGTGCGCTTCCATATCATCCAAAAGCACCGTTCGCAGCCCAGCCTTGACGGCGTTGATGCGGCTTTGCACGATGACCGAGGGGTTGACCTTGCGCAGACGCATCATGATGAGCCGGAAAAAACTGACGGGCGCCCCGGACGACCAGGCCTGAATCCAAAGATTGAAATAGTTGAATACGATGACAACGAAGACGAGGACAAAGACGACGGCGACGGCCCCGCCTATTGCAGTCAGAAATCCCAGATTCGGCACGGTGTTATCCTTTCGCGTTGAATGGCGCCGTCATTAAGAGGCGGTGTTGGGTCTCACGCCGCCGGCGCTGTCTTCCTGTTGCACCTGCTCCACGACGACCCGGTTGCCATGGACTTCAATGATGCGTACGGTTGCCCCGTCATCAATATAGCTGCTGTCCGAGACCGCCGCAATGCGTTCGCCGCCAACCACGATGGTGCCGGCCGGCCGAAGCGCCGTGGCGACCTGGGCGATTTTGCCTTCGAGTCCATCACGGGGGTCGTTGCTTACATAACCATCGCCCGCTTCGAGATTGGTCTTTAGAATGACGCCATCGCCCAGCGGGGTATTCGTCAGCATATAGAGCCCGACGCCCATGGCGATGACGGCGGCGAGAATCTCCCCTGTGATGATGAACATCGTGTAATCGGGAAGGGCATAGCAACCCAAAATGGTGCTGGCCACAAGGCAAAGCGCGCCAAAGATGCCGACGATGCCGCCGGGGAGAAACATCTCGGCGAGCAGCAAGGCAACGCCCATGACGAACAAAAGGATGGCGGCCGTTATCATTGGGCTTGCTGCTCTTGCCCGGGCGGATGCGCTTCCTTCGAGGCGTGCAACAGTGAAATCAATTGACCGATTTCAATGCGAATGGCATTCATCACCTTCCATTTGTCGGCAGGATCTTTGGGGTCTTGCGCCTCGATTTCGTCGAATGTGGTAATCACGCTGTCTGCCCCGGGCACGACGCGCTTGGCCGCTTGCAAGAGCTTGTTGTAGCGGTTGGCCACGGGAATGCAACTGTAGTAGCCGGCCCCTGCTTGCGAGACGCTCTGCATGTCTTCCACAAGCTGCTTGAGCATTCGGACCAAGACTTCCCGTTCGTCCATGAGGATGTGTACTCCTGGCGGCAGCCTTCCCGCGCCTTCACGGCGTATGGCTGCAAAATCGCTTTAGACCGGCGCCTGGCCCCGATCAGGCGTCTTCGGCTTCCAGCGGGCGTACGACATAGCGGTTGCCGTCGACCTGCGTAATCTCGATGGGCGTACCCGGCTCGATGTACTGGCCCATGCTGACGATATCGAGCGTTTCGTCATCGAAACGCCCCCTGCCCGCGGACCGCAGCATAGTGATCGCCTTGCCCTTTTTGCCAATTCGCTTCGGCGACCGCGCCCCTGGTTCTGAATGCGATATCTCCGGGTCGTAGCCGAGACTCGTCTCGAGCACCATGGCCCGCCCAAAGGGGGTTCTCGGCAATATGTAATACGACAAAAAGCCAAATAGGACAAGGAGCGCTGTTGCCAATGTGACGGTGTAGCCCGCGTCTTCGAGCCTTGCATAATCCCATTCATACTCCGGGATGGTGACGCGGGTAAGGGCCATATAGATGCCGGCCATGATGGCCAGCAGGCCGCCCACGCCCGCCACGCCAAAGCCGGGCAGTACGAAGATTTCGATGGCGAGCAGGCCGATGCCGATGAAGACCAGGATGAGGTCGACCCAGTCGGCGACGCCGAGCACGACACGCGCGCCGAAGAACAGCGACAGGCAGCCAAGGCCAATCATGCCGGGCAAGCCAAAGCCGGGCGTGCGCACTTCGAGGTACAACCCGCCAATGCCGAGGAGCAGCAGCAGCCCGCTGATGGTCGGATTGGTGAGAAAGCGGAACAGTTCCTCGGCCCAGGTCGGGTCGATGACGTTGGTGTCCATGCCGCCGTAGCCGTACAGGCTCATGACCTCCTCGAGCCGATCGCAGGTGGTATCGATGAGCCCCCAGCGCATGGCCTCTGCAGGCGTCAGGGTCAACAGCTTGCCTTCAGCAAGGACGACTTTTCCCTCCGGTGGAATGCTGTCCTCGTCGATGGCCTCAGGCGCTGTGCCCAGAGCTTCTGGCTCCTCGGTCATCTGCCGGGTTGTTTCCTTCACGTCATCCGGGAGAGGCACGCGTTCGTCAATTGCCTCGACGACCCGCTTCACAATCTCATCCTCGACCGAGCTATCGTCGCCGGATGGCCTCCGGTTCGCGGGGCCGCCCGGCCCAGGGCGCTGTTCCTTCGATATTTCGATGCCGCCACCCTCGGCGGGATAGGCAATGAGTTCAATATCCGGGTCAACCATGGCCTCGGCGATGTCGGGATCGCGGCCATGCTTTTCCGCCAGCGCACGGAACTTCGCCCGGACAAACGACACGCTTTTCTCATCGGTGGGCATCGTGCCTTGTTGCGTCATGATGACCGGCGTGGCTGCGCCAATATTCGTGTCCGAGGCCATGGTGATTTCTTCGCAGGCATAGCTGATGAGCGCGCCGGCTGAGATGGCGCCCATGCCGCGGATCCAGGCAATGGTCGGTACCGTCGACTCCGCGATGCTTTCGGTGATGTCGATGGCAGAATCGACGCGGCCGCCAGGCGTGTCGATCTTGAAAATAATGGCGGCGGCTTGATTGGTCTCGGCCTCTTGGACCGCGCGCTCGACAACGACCGATATGCCGTCGTCGATCATATCCTTCACGCTGCACACCACCACGTGCTGGCCTGGCTCGAAGAGCGATTCCCGCTGGGCCGCGGCAAGGCCGAAGAGGGCCATCAAGCCAATGGCGTACAGACGTGGAAGGGTCAGACCTGATTTGCGGAGATAATGTCGCACCGGTAAAAGCATCTCCTTGTATGCCTTTAGTATACATTGGCCGCGCGCGAAATATTCAACGAGACGCAACCCGTGCAGCGCGTTCCCCGGCGGCGTTGGCTGTGCGCAACGGCCCCGCTACAATACGGTATTGGGCCGGGCGTGCGACAGGAGAGCAACGACGTGCAGCGTTCCGAAGACGACACAGGGCAACCCTTCGAGGCCGTGACGCGCCATATCGTCATGCAGCGCGACATGAACCCCTACAACCATGTGTTCGGCGGGGTCATGCTGGCGTGGCTGGATGAGGCCGCCGGGTTGTATGTGCGCGAAGCCATTGGTTATGCCGACTTCGTGACGGTGGGCATGGATGAGGTCAACTTCATAGCCCCGGCCCACCTGGGCGATCATATTGTCATTCTTTGCCGGGTGCATCACACGGGCCGCTCGAGCATTACCATTCAGACGCGCGCGGTGGCGCGGTCAGCCCGGGCGGCGGACGACCGTGAAATCATCACCTGCCTGCTCTCGTTCGTGTGCCTCAAGGATGAGAAGCCGTACGCCTACTTCGAGACGGAGGACTACCGCCAGTGGCGCGCGGAGAAGAATGAGCTGTGCGGGATCGAACCGCATCAGCGCGCAGGAACGTCTAAATAGCTTGAAATTTCGGAATACGACCGGCACACTCGGGGGGTGCTGGGGAGCACGGCCTCGCTTGGGGCCTAGCTATCGCCGGGGTTCTCGACTTGGGGAGGGAACCTAACCGATGTCCATTCGAATCATTATGGCCGCGCTGCTGTGCATGGGTCCTGCATGGCTCGCTGCCGCCGAAGAAGACGCGCCGTCGTCCGGCGCGCTCGCAGAGCAGGTCCGTCTGCTGCAGGAGCAAGTGCAGGCCCTGACGGGAACGGTGCAGGAACTCCAGGAGGAACTGCGCACCCAGAAGGAGAAGGCCGCGGCGTTGGAAGCGGCCCAAGGGGAAACCGCCGAGCAGGCGCGTCAGGCGAAAGAGGCCGCCACAGAAGCCGCCGAGAAGACCCTCGACCTGCCTACCGTCGAAGCCGGCTCATCGGGCTTGCGCGTCACCTCTCCGAACGGGGATTTTCAATTCAAAATCGGCATGCGGCTCGCGCACGATTTTGCGTGGTTTCGCCAAGATGAAGATCTGCGCATCGCCGTCGGCGACGAGCAGGATGGTACGGGCTTCCGCTTCGCCCGCCCGCGCATCCAGGGAAGATTGTTCGAAGACATCACCTTCCTGACCGAATTCGAACTGGCCGAGGAGACAGGCGAAGATGCCCCCTCGTGGCAAGACGTCTATCTCCAGTACAACGGCATCCCCTATTTCGCCGGGAACGAATTTGATCTGCGCATCGGCCATTGGAAAGAGCCATTCAACCTCGACGAGTTGAACTCGATTTCCAACCGCACCTTTCTGGAAAACCCGCTCATCGATGCAATCGTACCGAGCCGCAACACGGGCGTGATGATCTTCGACAGCTTGTTCGGAGAGCCGGGCAAGGAGCGCTTCACCTGGCAGATCGGCTTGTTCAAGGATACCGATGATTTTCCGAGCAGCAACGATTCCGATGAAGACCAGGGCTGGGCGGTAACGACGCGCGTATCAGGCCTGCCCTACTACGCGCGGGAGGGCCGCCGGCTGATTCACCTGGGCTTTGGGTATAGCCGCCGCAATCCGGATGGCGCTCCGCTTGGCTATGGCGTACGTCCGGAGTCGCGCCTCGCCTTGTTCCGCTACATCGACCCGGACAGCGCGCCGGTGGGCTTTCGCCTGCTCGATGCCCGCGCCGACAATGTCGACTTGTTCGGCCCGGAATTCGCGATGAACTGGGGACCGTGGAACGTGCAGGCCGAGGCGGTGCACAGTTCGATCGATAGCACCTTCGCGGGGAATCTCGATGTGGGCGGCTGGTATGCCGAGACGAGCTTTTTCCTGACAGGCGAGCACCGGCCCTACAGCCACGGCATGGGCTACTTCGGGACGCTCTCGCCAAAGAAGAACTTCGACTGGCGCCAGCCCATGCGCGGCCCGGGGGCTTGGCAAATCGCCTACCGCTATTCCACCATCGACCTGACCGACGGCCCCATCCGCGGCGGTGAACACACCAGCAACACCGTCGGCGTCAACTGGTATCTCAACCGCAATGTGCGCGTCATGTCGCACTACATCATGAACGACATCGAGCATCCGCTCTACGATGGCAACTTCGAGATCTTCCAGACCCGTTTCCAGTTCCGTTTTTGATTGCTGACGTCAGCCACAGGAGACTCAGACCGTGAATCACGTGCGCCATATCTCTCGCAGCAACCCCCTGCCCGCAACCGCCGAAGACCTGCTCGTTCTGCAGCAGAAGGCGATTATCTTGAATCTTTTCTTGGACGGTTTCGCAACGCTCGCCGGCATTTTCGAGACGGTTGTCGGCGTCTTCACCGGCGGCGGCGAGTAGACCAAGGCCTATACGCCAAGGCTATACGCCGCCTCCAGCGGCTGAGAAACCTTTCCCTGTGCGGCGTGGGCCGGGTTGACGGTATCCTTGCCGGATGGCTTCTAGAGGATGGCAGTTCTGGATTGACCGAGGCGGCACGTTTACAGATGTGGTGGCGCGCGATCCGGATGGACGCATTCACACGCGCAAGCTGCTGAGCGAGGATCCGGCGCACTATGACGATGCGCCCTTGGAGGCCATCCGGCGGCTGCTCGGTCTTGGTTCCGAGGCCCCCATTCCTCCGGAGCAGATCGCCAGCGTCAAGATGGGCACGACGCTGGCGACGAACGCCCTGCTCGAGCGGAAGGGCGCCCCCACGGCCCTCGCCATCACGCGCGGCTTTCGCGACTTGCTCGAAATCGGCAGCCAAGATCGGCCCGGCCTGTTTGATCTCAACATCGTTAAGCCGTCGATGCTCTATCAGCGCGTGGCTGAAATCGGCGAACGTGTGTTGGCGGATGGCACAGTACGGCAGCCGCTGGACTTGGAAGCCTTGAGGGATGCCCTCTCCCCCATGTTGCAGGCCGGCATCGAGTCCCTCGCCATCGTGTTCTTGCACAGCTATCAGTTTCCGGAACACGAGGAGCAGGCGGCGTCCGCGGCGCGCGAGATGGGTTTTGCTCAGGTCAGTGTAAGCCACCGGTGCGTGCGCGAAATCAAGGCGGTGGGCCGTGGCGACACGACGATGGCGGATGCGTATCTGACGCCGATCATGCACGGTTATATTGCCCGGCTGCGCAAGGCGCTCGGCCCGCAGGCGCCGCTGTACTTCATGCAGTCGAACGGCGGCCTTGCCGAGTCGCATGCGTTCTCAGGGAAAGACGCAATCCTGAGTGGTCCCGCCGGTGGC
>CAZLBS010000200.1:0-1171 GCA_964557505.1 uncultured Nitrospiraceae bacterium
CACAAATGGCAAGACGATACCGGCCAAAGTAAGATCAGCAAATGGCTTGACAGGGACCTTTCAGGCCTATTTGCGGGGCTTGAGATGCCGCGTCTGGTGGCCCGCATGACAGCGGTTTCGGGCTGGCCGCATGCGAAAGCCGCCAGGGGAATGGCTTCCCCCGGCGGCTCGGATTGGTCCACGGGCACGGGTCAGCCGATCGCGGCGTTTCCTGTTTCACCGGTTCGGATACGGATGGTTTCTTCGAGCGGCATGATGAAGATCTTGCCGTCGCCGATTTCGCCGGTCTTGGCGCCCTTGATGATGGCGTCGACCGTCGGCTTGACGAATTCCTCGTTCACGGCGATCTCGACGCGAATCTTCTTGAGGAGATTCACTTCGATGTCGGCGCCGCGGTAGCTTTCATGGTAGCCGCCTTGCTGGCCGCAGCCGAGCGCGTTCGTGATGGACATCTTGCGGACTTCCTTCTCGAACAGCGCCTGCTTCACCGACGGCAACTTGTCGGGTTGAATGTAGGCAACAATGAGTTTCATGGTGGACTCCCTTACTCCTCCGGGGGTTGTGTCACGTTTGGTTCAAGCGGTGAAGGTTAGGCCGCAAGGGCTCAGCGGGTGTTGAAGATCTGGAAGCCGCCGTAGGCTTCCATGCCGTGCTCGTCGATGTCGAGCCCGCGAAGCTCTTCCTGCTCGCTCACCCGAATGCCGATGGTGAAGTGCAGGATTGCCCACAGAATGCCCGCCGTCACGATGCAGAAAACGCCATAAGAGAGCACGCCGATCAGCTGGACGCCTACCGACTCCATGCGGCTCATCTCCCAGCCTTCGAGGACATCTGGGCGGGCAAAGAGGGCCGCGAACACGGTGCCCAAGATGCCGCAAACCAAATGCACGGAGATGGCGCCGACGGGGTCGTCAATCTTGATGCGGTCAAACGCCAAGACTGAAAGCACGACCACGATGCCGCAAATGACGCCCACGACGACGGACATCAGCGGACTAATGACGTCGGCGCCCGCCGTGATGCCAACAAGCCCGGCCAAGCTGCCGTTCAGAATCATCGACAGGTCAGGCTTGCGCTGTACGATCCAGGTGGTGAACATGGCACCCATGACGCCGGCGGCAGCCGCGAGGGCCGTCGTCACAAACACATAGGACACGAGGTCCGGGTCGCC
>CAZLBS010000200.1:1181-6832 GCA_964557505.1 uncultured Nitrospiraceae bacterium
CGTTGAAGCCGAACCAGCCGAGCCAAAGCAGAAACACGCCAATCGTAGCAAGCGGCATGCTGTGGCCTTCGATGGCGCGAATGCCGGTCGCGGTGTACTTGCCGAGGCGCGGACCGAGAATGATGACCCCGACGAGGGCAGCCCAGCCGCCGACCGAGTGCACCAGCGTCGAACCGGCGAAGTCATAGAAGCCCATGCCATCCAAGAAGCCGCCGCCCCATTTCCACGAACCGGCGATGGGATAGCAAATGCCCACATACAAGGTCGAGAAGACGAGGAAGCCGGGCAGTTTGATGCGCTCGGCCACCGCCCCCGACACGATCGTCGCCGCCGTCGCCGCGAACATCGCCTGGAAAATGAAGTCGGTGTAATAGGTGTAGGCGCCGCCATAATAGGCAATCGTTTGCCCTTCATCGCCCGGATTCAGCCCGGGGCCGGGAAAGCCAAAGACGCCGCCCCCGAACAGATTCACCGTGAAATCGCCGGGATACATCAGGTTAAACCCGCATAGCGCGTAGGTCAGAATCCCGATGGAGATGATGGCCGTATTCTTAAATAGAATGTTGACCGTATTTTTGGCACGGGTGAGTCCCGATTCCAGTGTGGCGAATCCCAAGTGCATGGTGAACACCAAGAAGGTGGCCACGAGCATCCAAGTGTTGTTGGCCGTGAATAGGCCCATTTCCGCCACGGATGGTTCCGCGGCGGCCTCTTCCTGGGCCAGCGCCAGGGGCGCGAAGGCCAGCATGAGTGCCATGACCAGCATGGCCTGCAGCAGTCGCTTCTTGCTCATACTCTTTTCCCTCATTCCTTCCTCTTTGATCGTTTGGTCTAGCGCGCCCCATGCACGCCTCACACACCGTCCTGATACATGAAGGCGGGCCCGTCAGCCGCACGCCCCGCCCCTTGGAAGCCTTCGATTACCGGGCGCCAGCCAGGCCCGGTTCCCGTACACGGTGCACCTCACCGCGCACTAACCATTGAGCAACGCCTGTGCCGCTGCGGCAGGCGTCACCGCAAGTCGTTTCAAGATAACGGGTTGAGTCTAAGGTGGCAGCGCCGCCATACATGATGGTCGCGCAAAGTCTTACCAAATGGTAGGTTGATAGCGGGAGGCTTCCTACCGGTATGTAGCAGGAGCCAATCCATTTGGTGTGTGTAAAAAGAACTATTAAGTCTAGAACTGCGGGTTTCATTCGAGGGGTTTCCGAAAGGCACGCGGGTCGATATCGTACTTTTTGACGCGCAGTCCCATCAGACGCTCGGTAATGCCGAGGAGTTGGGCAGCTTTCGCTTGATTGCCCAGCGAAACGCGCAACGCATTTTCAATCAAGGCTCGCTCGACGTTCCCCAACGTTGCTTGGAGGGAGTCATGCTCGTCGCCGCTGCCGTCGCTCGTGTCGACGACGGCACGGGGGAGATGCGCCACATCGGCGGCGTCCGCATCGCACACGGTCACGGCGTGCTCTACGGCGAGTTCCAATTCCTTGACGTTGCCGGGCCAATCGTACGCCACAATGCGGCCAATGGCAGCAGCAGTAAACCGGTGCACCGGGCGGTTAAGCTCGCTGGCGAAGTGTGCGAGAAACTCGTGGGCAAGCCCTAGGACTTCGGCCTTCCGTTCCCGCAAGGGGGGGATTCGCACGGCGAGGACTTGCAGCAGCTCGAACAGCGAAGAACTGACCAGGCCCGCTTCGACAAGGGGTTCGAGCGGTTGCGCAGAGGCAGCAATAACCCGCACATCCGGCATTTCGTCCGCACTAGCCTCATCCCCGGCGAGAAACCGGGACAGGCGGGTTTGGGTGGCCCGGCTGAAGCCCGTGACGTCTTCGAGAAAGAGCGTGCCCCCGGCGGCCTCATGCACGCGCCCGGGCCGTGGTCCTTCCGGGGCGCCGCCGAACAACTCATGCTCGACGAATGATTCGGTCAGTTCCGGAAGGCTCACGCGCACGAAGGGACCGTGCTTGCGGAAACTTAAATCATGAATGCGGCGGGCCGCGATGTCTTTGCCCGTGCCGCGTTCGCCGAGGATGAAGGCATGGCCGCGCCCATGTGCAATGGCGCGGATCGACTCGTCCACGCATTGCAGGGCGCTGTCGTAACACCGGGGGCGCGAACCGCCCGGCCCATGGTCTTGATAATGCACCGCCATCGCACACTCCGGGCCATGGCAAACAAGGCGCATGCCACAGGTTCCGCCCGGATGCCTGCGCATCGTTGTAAGGTGCTTGCAGGAAAGCCGTTAAGAAGAAGCAGATGGGCCAAAAAAGGGCGCGGCATCTCGGCCGTACAACCGGATGCCGCGCGGGAACCTACGATTCTGTATGCTCGAAAGACCTAAGCGTACCTATTGGTACGGAAGTCGCGTGGTTCGAGACCGTACTTCTGCACGCGCAATCCCATGACGCGCTCGGTGATGCCCAGCGTTTTGGCGGCTTTGGCCTTATTGCCGCGGGCGTTTTTGAGCGCCTCGGCGAGCATCTCTTTTTCGAGCCGCTCAAGTGCGGCATCCAACGTATCGGCCACGACAGTGCCCGAGGCTTCGGCCGTTTGCAGGGTTGGGGGCAGGTGATGGCCGTGGAGCACGTCGTCGTTGCTCAGCAAAACGGCACGCTCGACGACGTTCTCGAGCTCCCGCACGTTGCCGGGCCAGTGATAACTGGTGAGCATGTCAATGGCTGGCGTCGAGATGCGGCGCACGTTCTTGTGATTCTTGTGGCTGTATTTCTCGACGAAGTGATTGGCCAAATCGAGGATGTCGGCGCGCCGGTCGCGCAGCGGCGGAATGTGGATCGGGAACACGTTCAGCCGGTAGTACAGGTCTTGCCGGAAGGTGTTGTCGGTCATCATGTGCTCGAGGTCGCGGTTGGTCGCCGCGAGCACGCGCACGTCTACGGTAATGGTGTCGGTGCCGCCCACACGCTCGAATTCGCGCTCCTGCAAGACGCGCAGCAGCCGCACCTGCATTTGAGGAGAGAGTTCGCCGATCTCGTCCAGGAAGATGGTGCCGCCATCTGCCAGTTCGAAGCGTCCCTTGCGTTGCTGCACCGCTCCTGTGAAGGCGCCCTTTTCATGGCCGAAGAGTTCGCTCTCGATGATGCTCTCGGGCAGCGCCGCGCAGTTGACCTTGATGAACGGCTTGCTCGCGCGCATGCTGTTGTAGTGAATCGCCTGAGCGACGAGTTCTTTGCCCACGCCGCTCTCGCCGCGAATGAGGACGGTGCTCTCGCTTGCGGCCACCTGGGCGATCAGCTCATACACCTCGTGCATGGCGCTTGAGTTGCCAATCATGTTCGAGGGGCGGAAGCGTTCCTGGAGTTCGCGCTGCAGCCGGTCGTTTTCCTGGCGCAGGCGCTCCTGCTCTTCCATCGCCTTCATGCGCAAGGCGGCTGCTTGCGCGATCATCGAGCCGATGATGGTCAAGAGCCGCAGGTCTTCTTCTATCGTGCTCTGTTCCGGGAAGAGCCGGTCAGCGCTGAGCGTGCCCACGCTTTCCTTGCCAATCTTGATGGGCACGCAGATGAAGGCCACGGTATCAAGTTGCACTTTCCGGCGCGCGCCCGTGCGGTCGAGAAAGAGGGGCTCATCCGAGACGCGGGGAATGGCTACGGGGCGTCCTTCCTGCACGACCTGACCGAGCACGCCCTCTCCAGGGCGGTAGCGCCCCCGCTCGCGCTGGCTCGTGGTCAAGCCGTGAGCCGCCTCGATAAACAGCTCGCCCGTCATCCGGTTCATCAGGGTCAAGGTCCCGCGGACCATTCCCGTGTGTTTGGCGATGGCCTTGAGAATGTGCCCGCCTTCATCGCGCAGGTCCATGCTGCGATCCAGGATGCGGCTGATCTCGTACAATAGCGCGAGTTCGCCGACTTCCTGGCGGACTTCTGGTTCTCGTTGGCGGTTGCCCGCTGGTGGTCTTGCCGTCGTTGTCGTCATGCCATGCTCCAGATATGCTGTACGGGAAACTTCGCACGGAAATGTAAGATTCCCACTTATCGCCTACGGTATTGTAGGAACGTTTGCAAGAAAATGCAAGCGCTGACCGGCGTGCGGTTGCGGGACGTATCGGCGCGCCAGTACAACGGTGGGGATGGGGCGCATGGGGCGCGGCGGGCGAACGGTGCGCTTGGGGCGCAAAGGGAAGCGAATGCATGTACATTGATACGTATTTCGACACGATAGAACGGATGGTGCGCACGCTGCGGGACACGCAGCGGGACGCGATTGACCGGGCCGGCGTCCTTGTAAGTGCTTGTTTGCGCCAACACGGGATGGTGCATGTGTTTGACGATGAGGGCTGGCTCCGGCACGAAGCGTCGAACCGGGCGGGCGCGCTCTTCGCGATCACGCCCTTGCACTTCGAGTGTGTTGTGATGAATCCAGCGGCGCGCCGGGCTGGGGATGCACTGACGGACAAAGGGGCGGTGGTCAACGAGGTGTCGGCGGCGTTGGATTACAGCAATGTGCGCCAAGGCGATGTGGTGATCATTCACTGTTTCAACGGCGTGGAGGCGCGGGCGGTCGAATTGGCGGTACAGTGTGCCGGGCGCGGGGTGGTAACGGCGGGTCTGGCGTCGGATGCGCACATGCGGACGCAGGCGCCCCGGCACGCGAGCGAGAAGAAGCTCGCGAAAACCGTGGACATCTTCATCGACACCTGCGTCCCGAAAGGAGATGCTGTGGTCCCGGTCAAGGAGAATGAGCGCATGGGGCCCGCCAGCGGCATGATGGCTGCGTGCGCGTTGTGGGCCGTGCAGGCAGCGGCCATGTCGTTTTTGGAAAACGACGGCAGCCGCCCCATGGTCCGCCGGCATCCCGATTTGGCGACCACCGAGTTTCGCGCTGAACAGCAGCGGCATTATGTGGAGCGGGGAATCTAGGCGCCGCCCGGCCGGGCAGGCGATGCGTTATGGCGAATATGGAAGCCATCGAGCAGCGGACGCTGGCCTATCTCAAGCAGGTCAGCAACCCTATTGTGCCGTTGGCAACCCTGCAGGCCCACTTGGCGCAAGGAGAGGATTGCAGCATTTCCGACGCGGACCTGCTTGATTTCCTGCATAAGCACGAGTTGTTCCGGGTTTTGGAACCGATGGCCGCCGCTGGGGGTCCGGAAGCATCCATGCTGCCCGTGCGTCCGGGCGTCATCTTGGAGACGCGCACGCCGACGCAAACGCAACTGGTTGCCCACATGCTGAGCGAACTCACCATCTTGCAGGAAGCCCTCGACAAAGCCCTGCGGGAAGCCCAGCGCACGGCGGACCATGAACGCGTACAAGCGGTGGCAGGGCTGTTAGAACGAGTCGAAGGCTTGCGAGAGCGGCTCATGGCGTCTATGCGCGCGCGGCAATGAAGCACCCGAGACGGCATCACCCCACAGCGTGGCCGGCAAGTACCAACAGGGGAAGACGAACGGGGAATCATTGCCTGCTTCGATGCCGCGCTCAGTTATAAAACAACGTAATCGACTCGACAACAAAACGGGCGTTTTCGGGCGGGGCTTGAGGAAACTGTGCGTGAAAAGCCATTTGATGAATGGCGCCCTGCCATGTTTGGTGGGCTGTCAGAATGGTCTCATAGGCTTCATAATCCCAGGGCGGACTGAACAATTGCCACCCATAGCGGGTGCGCAAAATGCTGTCATTCATAATGGACTC
>CAZLBS010000201.1:0-6830 GCA_964557505.1 uncultured Nitrospiraceae bacterium
GAACTCCTCTTGCAGGTGTGCGTACTTGTCCAGCGCCTCCTCATCGCCCCCGGCCATGCGCTCCTCGAGCAGGCGCAACTCCTGCTCCATGGCGATGACCTCGGCGAAGGCATCCCGGGCGATGTCGTGCACCGTGCGCGTCATGTCGAGCTGCGGCAATTGCTCCAACGCCGCGAACCGCACCCGCTTCTGCCGCTCGACGAGGCCCACGTCCGGCTCGATTGCGCCGGTAATCAGCTTGAAGATCGTGCTCTTGCCCGTGCCGTTGCGCCCGATGATCGCGATCTTCTCGCGCTCTTCAATCCGCAGCGACGTCTCTTCGATGACGACCCGCCCGTCGTACCGCTTCGTGACGTTGTCCAGTCGAATGAGGCTCATAAATGTCCGAAAACCTTTGCCATAAACTCATGTGCAGACGTTAAAGTATAGCGGTAAGCGTAGCTCATGCGCGAAGTCTTCGGCGCTGCGAAGCAAAAGGGAGCATCGCATAGTGACGGGTCACCGCTTGAAGTTTGCTGCCATCGTGGGCGCATGCGCGTTGTTCGCCCTTGCCTTGTTGGGCACGTGCCATCAGTTGGCGCTCTTAAGCGCAAACGCGCGCATTGCGTCGAGCCGGCCCAAGTCTATTTGGCATACCTGCATGCGCTATGCGGAAGACCACGAAGGCAAGTTTCCCCCGTTGTCGGCTGAATACGGCCGCTTCATGCCGGATGCCAGTATTGGACCAGGCTACTGGCTGCCCGCCGTAGCATACTATTCGGAATCGTCGCCCGATGCCCCGTCCTACAATTTACGCAGTTCGCCAGACTACCGCCTCATCGACGACACCTCGTTCGCGTACTTAGGTTTCGTTCTGGAAGACGAGGCCCAAGGCCTGGCATTTCTGGAGGCATACCGCAGGCGTGCTGAGCGCGGCGGCGGCTTCTCTGAACCGCTTGCGGCGCCCCCAGGCAAAGGCAACGCCGGCGCCGGCATGCTCTACCCCTTGAGAGAAGCGCAAGCGCTGCGGGATATCGGCATCCGCACACCGCCCTCCGAAATCCCAGTTGCCGTCGAATGGCCGGGCAACTATTACATTGCAGGCGGCAACGTGGCGTTCCTCGATGGCAGCACCCGATTCATCGAGTACCCCGGCGAATGACCCATGACCGAAGCCTTTATGAAGGGCCTGCGCAAGCTCGATTCGGAAACATGGGATTCGCCAAAAGCAGAGAGTTGGCAGCCCCCTCCGCGGCCAAACCAGGGGTCGATGCGGTTGATAGCCCCTAGCCTTTAATGACCCATTCACTGACTTGCTCCGCCCTGAGCCAAGCACTAGACTCGGGCGTTATGGCTGACCTTCCGTACGCATCACCCGGGGATGTTGGTTTCGCTTATCGCGCGGGGTCGCACTGGTTTCGAGACCCAGCAAGGATCCTTCAGGCAGATTCGCTGGATGCCGTCCAGGACGTGATGGACGCCGCAAGCGCTGCCACAGATGCTGGCCATTGGGTTGCAGGTTTCGTCGCTTACGAGGCGGCGCCAGCGTTCGACCCGGCGCTTTCTGTGCAGGGGCAAGCTCTCGGTCCACTCGTCTGGTTTGGCGTTTACGAGCAGCCTCCCGTCCAGCACAACGCGTTGCATGCACCGGAAAACAGTTTGCCGCAACAATCGTGGCAGCCATGCCTTTCACGCGAGCAATATGGGCAGGCGCTGCGCAGCATCCGCGGCTACCTCGCCGCTGGCGATACGTATCAGGTGAATTACACCTTTCCGCTGGAGGCGCATTTTGACGGCGACGCCCTCGCCTGGTTCAGCGCCTTGTGGGCCTCGCAGCGCGCGGACCACGCGGCCTGCATCAATCTGGGCGATGCATGGATTCTCTCGCTTTCACCGGAACTTTTCTTTCGGCTTGAGCAAGGCACGCTCGAACTCCGGCCCATGAAAGGGACGCGCCCGCGCGGCCTCTGGCCAGCACAGGACCAAAAACTTAAAGAAGAGCTTGCGCGCTGTGAGAAAGAGCGGGCCGAAAATGTGATGATTGTCGACATGCTGCGCAACGATGCGGGACGCGTGGCCCGAGTGGGTTCGGTGCAGGTAGACGCTTTGTTCGCTTTGGAAAAGTATCCGACGGTCTGGCAGATGGTATCGCGCATTTCGGCCGAGACCACGAAAGACTGGAGTGCCTGTTTAGCTGCGTTGTTTCCAAGCGGCTCCGTCACCGGCGCCCCAAAAGTGCGCACGATGGAGATCATCCAGCAATTGGAACCGTTTCCACGCGGTCCATACTGCGGCGCCATCGGCTGGGCCGGCCCCGATGGGACCGCTGAATTCAACGTCGCCATTCGCACCATTCATTGGGACACACGCACGAGGCGCGCCATCTATTCGGTGGGCAGCGGCATTACGTGGGATTCGTCGGCCAGCGCCGAGTACGGCGAATGCCTGGCAAAGGCCGCGGTGCTCAACCGGCGCGTCCCCATGTTCGACTTGCTCGAGACCATGCTCTGGGAAAACGGCGCCTACTTTCTCTTGGAAGAACATGTAGCCCGTGCGCGGTCCAGTGCCGATTACTTTGATTTTCACTGGAATGAAGATGCAGTCTGGACGCATCTCATGGAAGCCGGGAGAACGCTTCAAGAACCCACTCGGGTCCGCATGACCATATCGCGAGAGGGAACTATCCACATCACCACAAATAGCGTGCCAGCACCCAAGCGTCTTCGCGTCGCCATCGCCAACGGCCCGGTCGATTCTGGCGATGTGTTTCTTTATCACAAGACCACGCAGCGGGAGATTTACGAGCGCCATCTCTCACAGCATTCGCATTGCGATGACGTCATTCTTTTCAATGAACGTGGGGAAATCACGGAAAGCTGTATAGGCAACGTGTTCGCCGAATTCGAGGACGGCCGCATCGTCACGCCGCCTGTGTCGTGCGGCTTGCTGGCGGGGGCATATCGAAATCACCTGCTAAAGTTGGGCCGGGTCCAAGAAGCTGTCGTCGAAAAACGGGCGCTGCTTCAGGCAAAGAGACTGTGGCTGGGAAACTCCGTAAGAAAATGGATCGAGATAACGCTGCTTACGAATGGATGAATGTAGGAACTACGCAAACGTACCGGTTTATCTGCTGCGCTGCAGCGCGCCTCGGCGTGCCGGGCTCCCCGCCCCGTAGCCGCTTGGAACCTAAGCGGATTTTTTATAGAAAAGGAATGTAAAGACCGCGGCCCTAATTCAGATGCTCACGAAACTGCGCGAGGATGTCGACTTCCTTGCCCTTATTGCCTGTTTCTTGCGATGGCAAGTGAGGCTTTCGCTCGAGCCATTGCCGCATGCTTGGACGGGACAGCGCGTATAGTGCGCCGCCGTTCAGCAGGCTAATCAAAACGATGGTGAAAACCATCACAACTACACCTGGATAAGTGAGCGAATCCGGTTTATCGATTGAAGAATTGGGAGGAGCCAATACTGTGAACAACAAGACTGCGCCCATGAATGCGCCGCCAACCAAGTGCAGAACGAAGACAATCATGGCGGCAAAGGCGAGGATACGGTTTCGCAGCAAGATGCCAACGCCGAGCAAAACCGTGACGGCGCCCCACATGAGACCAAAGCCCGTTGCATCTTGCGTCTCGCCGTATAGGTAGCTTACCCCACATAGAAAGCAAACCGCAGCCGCAAAATAGGCGGGAAGCGGCAATCGAAACATGCTCTTGATGGAGCGGGCGTCAGCCATACAAGGCCTTCATTGCCGCGTCAATCCATGCGGGCGTCAACGCTTTTTCATCGACAATGCTGTAGAAGAGGCCCGCGTTTTCTTTGAAGGACTTGAGCGTGACGAGACATTCGCGGATTTCGTCCGGAGTGGCGTCAGGACATTGGTAGCGGAGGCCGGTGCGCTTCATCAAGTCGATGGCATACGCATGGTCGTTTTCCTGGAGGCGCGTCATCATGAATATGCCAAGAGCGACTAGGTCGCCATGGATGAAGTGGCGGCGGGTCAGGTGCTCCATGCCATAGCAGACGATGTGCTCCGACCCCTCCTCGGGCCGGCTGCTGCCAAGGCGCGCGCAGAACTCGACCTCCATCCGAAAGAGATCGACAATGGTGTCGATGCCTTTTGGCGTTACGTTGTAGACCTCTTCGGCATTTCGGTCGAGCATGTCGAGACAGACCCGGGCCTCCTGCGCTATCTCGACATCGTAGTGTTCGCCCGTGGCGTCGTGCGCGAGCTTCCAGTCGAACAGGCCGGTCTGAATGCTGGCAATATCGCATGCTCCCGCGCGGTTCAACTCGGGCGGCGCTTCTTGAATCAGCGTATGGTCAATGATGATTTCCTCGGGATAAATGTCGCCGATGTATTGCACAGTCTTGTCGACCCGCACGGCCACGGTATTGGTAAGCGGCGCGTCGACGGAGACTATGGTCGGCACGAGGATCATGCGGCAGCCGCGCTTCCAGGCGAGATACTTGGCCGTGTCCATGCAGGATCCGCCCCCCACCCCGACCACGACGTCGCACGCGGGCAGGGAACCATCCAGGGCCTCGACGGTATCCTTGTCCATGTCTGTGACCATGTGGACATGGTGCGGCTCCCAGGGCATATGCTTCTGCAATAGCTGCCAGGGCAGGTCCATGGAGATGGCGAGGACTCGTCCTGCGAGGTGGGTCAACTGCTCGCTGGCTTGCGCGCCAGCATCGATGCGGGGAGCGATGTAGTCAGCCATGTGCTGTATCCTGTGGCGGGGGGAAACGATAACTGCAACGCGTGGCCACATATTAACCATAGAGAGAACGGGCAGCAACACGCCGCGGCTCGCTGCCTGCCCTAGGCGCCGCACAGCACGTGTGAGGGATATGATGAAGGCCTGGCCGAAAGAACCGCGGATTGCATTGTTCTCGGCGATGCTCTGCCTACTTGCCGGGCTGGGCATCGCCGTGTTCATGCGCGGGGTCGAAGGGATGTGGTATCCGGCATGGCTTGGGATGCCCGTGCAGGCCTTAAGCCGTCTGTGCTTTGCCCTTTCGGCGCCGGTGCAGCTCATCCTCTATTCAGCGGCGGGCGAACGGGCGCATCATCCCGACCCCCTGCTCCTGTCCTCCGCCTACGTGCTTACGCCTGTTTTCTGGGCTGGCCTTGCCGGCTTGGTGTTTCTGGCCAGGGCTGCACGGCATGCCGTCTTCAAACAGCCAGGAAAGAATGAGCCCTCTTCGCCATCGAGGCGCATGTTCTTGAGTCAGGGGGCCGCGGGAGCCGTGGCGGCGGGCGGGGCTGCCCTCGGCGGGGATGCCGTCCTGTTTGCCCCGCAGCGATTGGAAGTGCGGCGCTATGATCTGCCCGTGCGCGGCCTGCCCACTGCCTTCGATGGATACCGCGTCGCGCACCTCTCCGATACGCACTTCGGCGTCTTCATCAAGGAACCCTACTTAAACTACGTGATAAGCCGTGTGAACGAACTCGAACCGGACCTATGCGCCCTCACTGGGGACTATGTGCACCGCACGGCAAACGCGATACCGGATGGCATTGGCCTGCTGGGCGGGCTTCGTGCACGCCACGGCTCGGTGGCGACTTTGGGCAATCATGATCACTGGGAGGGGGCCGAGGCCTGCCGCGAGCACTTCGCACGCATTGGCGTTCGCATGCTCGACAACGACCGCTGTTTTCTCACGGACGAGGGATTGCGCCCAGAACTGCCCGCTCACGGAGAAGCGATTGCGCTGGCGGGCCTCGACGACGAGTGGGAAGGCATGCCCAATCTGGCACGGGCCCTGCGGGATATACCGCCCGAGATGCCGCGCATCGTGCTCGCGCACAATCCGGACAGCGCTTTTCGCGTGCGGAAGAGCCAGCGCGTGGACGCCATGCTAAGCGGGCATACGCACGGCGGCCAAGTCGTCGTGCCGGGTTATGGTCCGCCCTTGCTCCCGGTGGACCATCGTGCCTTTGCAGGCGGCTGGTGCGAGGGCCCCGGCTTTCCCGTCATTGTGAGCCGGGGCGCGGGCATGGCGATGCTGCCCATCCGCTTCAATTGCCCGCCCGAGGTGGGGCTCATCACGCTGCGCAAGGCATAACCAAACTGCTATACGCTCACCTGCGCCTTCATGCGGCCGACGGCTTCCCGCACGACATCCGCGACGCCAAAGGCGCTCAACCGGAAGTAGCCTTCGCCGCCCGGGCCGAAGCCGCTGCCCGGCGTACCGATAATGTGCGCCTCGTTGAGCAGCTTATCGAAGAATTCCCAAGAGGTCATGCCATCGGGACAACGCAGCCAGATGTAGGGCGCATTATCGCCGCCGTAGCAAGTGATCCCCAAGGAGGTCAGCCCGTCTCGAATGATGGCGGCATTGGCCATGTAGTAGTCAATCAAGCCCTGGCACTCTTGCTGCCCCTGCTCGGAGAGTACGGCAAGGCCGCCCGGCTGCACGACATTGCTCGCGCCGTTGAACATCGTGGTTTGGCGGCGGAGCCACAGCCGGTTGAGCTTGCCCGGTTCCGCCCCTTCACAAACACACGCCTTCGGCACGATGCACCAACCCAGCCGCACGCCGGTGAACCCTGCTTCTTTCGAAAAGCTGCTCAACTCGATGGCGCATTCTTTCGCGCCGTCCACCTCATAGATCGAGCGCGGCAGCGACGGGTCTTGGATAAACGGGGCATAAGCGCTGTCGTAAATGATGACGGCCTGATGCTCACGCGCGTAGTCCACAAAGCGCTTCAACTGCGCATGCGTCGCGACGGCCCCCGTGGGATTGTTCGGGCTGCACAGATAGATCAAGTCGACATGCTGGCCGGGCGGATCCGGAATGAAACCGTGCTCTTCCGTGCAGGGCATATAGACCAAGCCTTC
>CAZLBS010000202.1:0-6827 GCA_964557505.1 uncultured Nitrospiraceae bacterium
AAAGACGCTGGCGGAGTTGCGCTTTCGCGACGTGCATGGCGTGACGGTTGTCGGCATTGCCCGCGGCGACGAACGCTTGGTGGCCGCCCCCCATGAGCCGCTTCAGGCGCGGGACGTTCTCGTGGTGATTGGCCTTGCCCAGGCTATCGCGAAATTCCGTCAGCAGCCCTGGCTCTAGACATTTCCGCGGGAATGCACGTTCTCTTAAAAAATGAGTGATGACAACTAGTTACGCATATCGCTATCGGCCTCCCTTTTCACGAAGCATTAACAATGGCTTGCTATTCTCATACCACCTGTTGGTGCAATTTTTGGGGAAACCTTACGAGGGAGTGATGAAGCATGCGTTTCGTTTTTCTTTTCATCGTCTTTGTGTTGACCAGCGTGTCCGCGCAAGCTGTGGTCGTCTTGTCGGAGGATTTCGAGGGGGTCCCGCTGGGTCCGCCGGTGCAGGAAAGCTCGCCGTTAGCAGAAGCCTGGGCGCGCTCGTTTCCAGTTGGATGGACGGTCGACAACAGTGCCATGCCCACGGGTCCTGCCCAGGATGAGTGGTGGGGCTGGGTCACCTCGGACGTATCGTTTTGGACCAACGTTGCGGGCGACCAGGGCCGCAGCCTGTTTACATTGGCGAGCGGCAATGTCTTGGTGGCCGATGGGGATGAACTTGACGACTATTTCAGTCTGGCCAACAATTCCTATGACAGCAGCATTACGACGCCTTCATTCGATGTAGCGGGGGCCGACTTCGTCGTTATCTCGTTCGTGTCGCATTATGGTCCGGAAGGGGTGCAGACGGGCCAGGTCTTCATCGACTTCGACAATCAGCCGGAGGAGGAGATACTGCGCTATGACGTGCAGAGCCTCGGCAGCTTCAGTCAGCTCAATACCTCCATTCCGACGATCAACGAGCAAGTGAGTCTGCAGGTAGCGATACCTCAGGGCGCGGCCACGGCGCAACTTCGGTTCCGCTATGCGAATGCGGACAATAACTGGTTCTGGGCGATCGACAATTTGGTTGTCGACGCTAAGTCGCCGGACAACACGCCCTTCCCGCCGGCTGAATCGGGGGTTCCAGTTGCAGGCTTGGCCGGGCTTTGCGCGCTAGCTGCAACCGCTGGATTTGCCGGCCTGCGCGCCGCGCGTCAGCGATAGCCCCACAACTAGAGACATTCGTCAAGCATGAAGCACGAGCCGTTGCCTTGTCATCAGGCAACGGCTCGTGTCGTTTGCGGGAGGAGGCATGCGGCTATTCGGTGCCTGGGTCTTCTTTGGGTTTCTGCGCTTTAAGCTTGGCGCCGATCACGTCGCGGTGATTGAGGTTCAGCAGCTTGCCGAGCCGGTGCATGAGGTAATCTTCGTGGCCATCGAGCATGCCGTCGGCGTACACGACCCGCCAGACTTCTTCGATGATGCGCTCTTTTTCGGCATTGGTGCAGGATTGGTTGATGATGTTGGTAAAGCGCCACATGTCGTGGCTTTTGTTTCGCGTGTGCTCGGCGAGGCTGATGAGGTCGCTGGCGTCTTCCCCGCTCAATCCGAACCGTTGCATCATGGTGTTCATGATGTGCTGCCGCTCGTCTTCGGTGAACTGCTCGTCGGCATGCGCCAACTCCACCATAAGGACGCAGGTGGTCAGCGGCAGCTTGTCGCGGATGGCGGCTTCGTTTGGCTCAGGCTGCCCCGTCGAGACGCCACGCGACAGTTGCTGAAGGAATTGCTTGATCATGGCTTGCTCCTGAATCGCGGATAAGCCTAACAGACCGGCTTCGCATGGGCCAAGGACGGGCCCTTGACTGCATTAGGAAGCGATGCCCGCGGCGGCGAGCACATAGATCAGCAGCACGATTGCGCTGGTCACAAGCAGGGGGAAGCCGGCGATGGCCTCGACGAGTGCTGCCGGCAGGAGCACACGCCAGCTGCTGCGCAGGGCGCACAGCCGCAGGAAAGCGGCGAGCATCGCGGCTGACCCAAGCAGGACGGCTATGCCCCCTGCCATCCACAGCGGGCCGATCCGGGCAAATAGATTGACCCACACAACGCCCAACAGGGCGGCTGCGGTTGCAATGACGAATGCCTTGGCTGCGCTGGTCTTGAGCATGACGCGGGGCCCTTATGGCATTCGGTAGCGCCGCAATTCGCGCAGCGCCATGACATCGAACGACTCGTCCCGCAGGTATTTGAGCAGTTCCACGAGGGCATGCGTGCTGAAGGCCGGCTTGCCTTCTTGCTCTGCTTCAATGGATGTCTGCACGGCGATGACGGGAATGGCCGAGGGCTGGCTCGCGTCCGCGGCCCGGCGCAATCCCACGAATTCGCCCCCGCCAGCCAAGGCCGGTACAAACATGGATTCCTCCTCGAGCACTTCGTACAGGACCGGAGCATCCGGCTCGCCAGTGAAGATCAGGATGAACCCAATGCCCGCGTCGCGAAGGGCGGAAACGACTGCGCCGGTGGGGGCCGGGGCTCCTTGCGGCCAGGCATATACGGCTGGCCTTGGAATGAACGCGGCATTGAGCCGTGCGCCGATACGGACGACTTCATTGGCCACGGCGCCGGCGTCGGTCAGTTGCACGGCGCCGGATGGCGCTGCGCCGATCTCATGACCGAGTTCTTGAAGCTGCGCGACTTGCGCCGGAAGCAGCCCGGCAGCGTCCTCGCCGATGTTGTCGACCGAGACGAAAATCGTGGTGTTGTATTGAAACTCCGTCAGCAATGGCGCGGCGACGGTGCGCAGTTCGCGGGCGGCGCCCAGGAAGCACAGCACCACAGGCTTCTCCTCGAGCGGCAACATGTAGCGTTCCGCTGTGCGTTGATCGACGCCGGCCAGGGCGGGAAGCGCGTTGTTTGGGGCATCGAGGTAGAAGAAGGACACGGCGCTGACGTCATCTTGCCGGTAGTAGTTCGTCCACCAGTTGCCATACAGCGGGTCGAACATGTTTGAGGGATCCGTTCCGCCGAGCAGATTGTATTGCCGGCCATCCGGTCCGATGAGCGACACCGGCTCGACATCCATCCCAATGTCGAGCATGCGCTGAACGTCGAGACGTCCGGTCCCCCCCATCTGCTGCAGGGTGACGCGGATGTCCTCCTCGAACCACACCGGATCAGGAATGTGATAGCGGTAGAAGCTGTAGCGTTCCGCCTCATTGTCCACCATCCAAGCTCCTTGATAGCGGTGGGCAAATTCCCCTTGTCCCCAGGCGGTGCCGATGTAGTCTTCCGTCCCGGTGCCCACGAGCGTTGGAAACTCGCGGTCGCCATCGAGATACACCTTGACTTCGCCCTCGCCCCACCAGCCGATGTTGCCCGGCAGCGCTTCCACGCCGATGTGCGCGCCCAGGAAGCGGCCCCTGCCTTGGACCCGGGGCAACAGCGTGAATGCCTCGCCCGTTTCGGTGGGCCGCTCGCGGCGCCAATGCGCGTGAAAGTAGAGCATGTCTTCGGGGGCATCTGGGGTCAGCGTGACGTTTACGTCGTAGAAGAGCCGGTGGCGATTCTCGGGTCCCGATTGCTTGCTCTCGTTGGTGAGGGTGATGCGCGCCGCATCGCGGAAGGGCATGGGGATGTAGCAGTTGAAGGAGCGTCCCTCTGGGTTCGCAAAGAGTTCATTCTCGAAGGGCCGCATGGCTCCGAGGGGCGACCCCATGAATGCGCCCAGCGGGGCGCTGACGGCGGGTGTGTCGTAGCCGTCCCAGTACATATCGATGCGGATATTGCGCTGGGCGGCTGGCGACGCGTTGTCGAGCGTCAGCCAGATTCTACGCACGACGCCCGCGCCGCGCAGGTTCAGCAGGGTAAGGGTCTCTCCGGGATCGAGAATTTCGTATGGACGGCCCTTCGCGCCTTCGTTCGCTTTGCCGCCCTGGCCCTTGCCGGCGGTGGGGTTTTCAAAGCTTTGCCACCGTGTCTCGCTGGGTTGCATCGTGAACAATTCATCGCCGGCCATTTGCGCAACAACTCCGGTATGGAGCGCGAGGCACATGGCGGCGGCCAACAGGGCGCGAACAGACGGTCGCATAGCATCTCCCCCGGCACTTCAGCTACGTTTGGTGTGGGCCCGGCTTTGCGCGCAGTGTTCCCGGGCAGGGCTCAGCCCATGATTTAGCGATGCGCCGGGTTGCATTGTCAACCGCGGCCCGTGCGCAACCAAATAGGCCTTCGCGGCAAGTCCGCGGCACGCTGTTGGAATACAGAAAAACTGCTGACAGAAACCACTACATATTGCGTTCAGCATTCCAGCGTGCTACAGTATTTGCACAACAGCGCTGCTTTGGCGTGAGGCAGCCGCATCAGGAGAGGCCATGCGCTTCGGGCGACGGAACAGGGGGTCGTTTTTGTTCGGACGCCGCGGGAATCGTCAGGAATCGCAATCTGGTGAGGCACATCCGCCGCCGTTTCCGGAAGAGGGGCTCGAGGAGAACGGCGATAGCGGTGCGGCGGAGTCGTCCTCCGGCACGCCAACGTTCGACCCTGTCCGCCAAGACGAACGCAGCGCGCTGATGGGCGGCGAGGACGCTTCGGCTTGGGATGCCGCCGATGCGGCGCCTGTTTTTTCCGGATCAGACGACGCCGGCGACGCGGAACACAATCCGGTGCAGCGGTTGCTGACCGCGCTTGGCCGTTTTCAGAGGGAAGTGGCGAAAGCTCACGAGGGCGTGCCTGCTGACCGCTGGGCCGAAGAGTGCATGAACCAGCTTATCAATGCGGTCGACATCGGGCTGGAGCAGGGCTGGCACACGGTGGTCGAGGCGCTGGGCCAGATTGGCCGCATCCTCCAGACGTACTACCTGAATGGCCGGGCCGATGAGTGCATCGGATTCCTGGACGACAGCTACGAAATTCTGTGTCTAATGGTGAGCGATTTGTTTGTCGGGTCGGTGCGGGAGAGCGTCCGCGAAAAGTGGCAAGAGCGGTATGCGCAGGCGGTGGAAGATGTGGCCGCGGCTGGGCTCACGCTCATAGAAGACGGCGCCGACGATAGCGCGGGCACGGCATCCGCCCCTGTGGCGCCGGGCAGTCAGCCAGCGGGAACTGCCAGCGATTTCGAAGCGCTGGAAGAGCTGAGCCCAGGTCTGGCAGGCGAAGCGCCCCTGCCAGTGGCCAAGGCCGGCCCGGGTGAAGACGAGGCCGCGCTGCAGGCAGACACCATCGCGGCCATGCTGGACCAGTTTAGCGGCGCGTTGGAAGACATTGCGCAGCTGGGACCCGATGCAGGCGGCGAAGCCTACGACAACGTAATGGAAGCGCTTGCCACGCTCAACACGCAGAATCGTGCGGCTGGCCACCTGGGCGCTGTGACGGCATGCGAAATGATGGCCCGCGTGACAGAGAAGGCACGGGTGCTTCCCGTGATGCCGGATGACAAGTTCATTGAGCTTGCGTATGGTTTTCCCGGAATCTGCGTGGAGGCGGCAGACGACACGCAAAGCGACATGCTGCAAAACTGGCTGGCGGAATGCGAGACGCTGATCGTCTCGTGGACCGCGTTCGACGCGGATACGAGCGAGGCGCTCGCAGAGGCTGAGGCCAGCATCGCCGAAGATATCGTGCAGCCGGCTTCCTCGCCCGATTCCGATGAAGCGCCGCACCAGGTGGAGGAGTTGGCGGAGGTAGAGACTCCTGGCGAAGCCGGCCCTGAGCCTGCCGAAGCAGCCACCCCCCTTGAAGAACCCGAGCCAGACGCACCAGAAGACATTGACCTAGATGCAGCGGTTGCCGCATTGGTCGAAGGCGTCGACGATGACCCTGCCGCATCGGCGGATGCCGGGTCCGAAACGTCTGCATCGTCTGGGGAGACTTCCGCCGAAGAAATGCTCGAGGCCACGCCCGCCTCGGACGCGGAGGTGCACGAAGCAGCGGCGGCAGAGATTGCCGCGGAACAGGCCTTAGAAGAAGAATCGCTAGCCTCCGAAGGCGCCGGCTTTGCTGCTGCACCAGCGGGTCAGTTCAGTGCCGACACGCCTGAGAGCATGATGCTCATCGCCAAGCGCGCTGTTGCCGAGGGCAATCCGGCGAAGGCGAAGCTGTTGTTGCTGAAGGCTGCTGCTTGCATTGCCCAATCGGAGGCTGAAGAGGCGCAGGCCCAGCTGAAATCGCTTGAGGAAGAGGTGCAGGCAGAAATCGTCGCCATCGACGAGGCGATGCATGCTGTTCACGAAGCCGAGACGCACTTGAAGGAGAGCGAGCAAGCGGTCGAGGAAGGCAGCACCACTGTTTCGGAACGCATCGAAAACATTGGCGCTGCCGAAGGGGTGGTGCAGCAGGATGAGACGGCGCTTGATGAACTGGAAGAAGAACTGAAGGCGCTTATCGAACGGCGCGACAACCAGGCGGCGAAGCTTGAGGAAGCCCGGGCGGAATTAGCGCGGGCGCAAGAGGCCCGGGCCGCGGCGGAAGAAGAGCTGTAGCAGCGCCAGCAAGCGCGCGAAGACGCCCGGCAGGAACTCGAAGAATCGCGTCAGACGGTGAAGGCGCGGCAACGCCGGCGGAGCGAGCTTGACGCGGCACGCGACCAGGCCTTCGCGGATGTGCGCGAAAAGAGCGAGTCGCTTGCTGGTTTGGAAGAGACCATCGGCGTGCTGGAGACTGGCGGCAGGCGCGGCGCCGAGGAGCCGTCCAAGGAAGAAACCGAGGAAGACCCCAACGCCTGGCTCTTTTAGGAGGCGGTCTCTGACCACTCTCCTCGCCAGCTGAAGGAAAGCGACACCGTGCGGCCCAAAGATGACATCGTAGGCGCAGTCGATTTTGGCACCAGCGCGATTCGCGTGCTCATCGGGCAGCGTGGTCAAGACCAGGCGATTCGCATAGTGGGCCGGGGCGAGGTGGCC
>CAZLBS010000203.1:0-4488 GCA_964557505.1 uncultured Nitrospiraceae bacterium
GAGAACTCTCGGCCGATGAAATCTCGGGCAGTCTCGAAACGCTCGGCCTGCCGCATCCAGGACGGCACGCCATCGTCTCGAGCATTGGCCATGTTTTGTCCGACCAATTCGGGACCATGACCGGGCATGACCCCGAGGAGTGCGTCCGGGTGTACCGGGAGCAGTACGCCAAGGTATGCCGCGAAATGACCACGCTAATGCCCGGCGCACGCGCATGCCTGGACGCGATGGCAGAAGCCGGCTATGCCATTGGATTCGCCACGAGCAAGAAGCGCTCGTTCGCCGAACTAATCCTCGAGCACTTGGAAGTGCTCGGCTGCTTCGCGTCGCGGATTGGCCCAGATGATGTCGCCAAGCCCAAACCGCATCCCGAATGCCTGCTGCGCTCGTGCGCCAATCTTGGCGTGCAGCCGGACGCATGCGTCTATATCGGCGACACCGCCTTCGACGTCAACGCCGCCCATGCCGCGCCCATGCGCTGCGTTGCGGTGACGACGGGATATGACTCCCGGGAACGCCTGGAAGGCCTCCAGCCGGAACGCGTCTTCGACGGTCTCGAGGAAGTGACGCGCTACCTGGCAAGCCGGGACGCGCTGGCTCAGGACTCCGCCGACCGCCGGTGAGCGTGTTGCAGCGTGATGAAACGCCCAATCGCCTCGCGCGTGAGGATGCCCACCACTTCGCCCGCATCATTGACGACGGGCACCATCGGGCATGAATCGAGCTGGAGGCGCTCGAGCGCAAAATCAATCGGCTCGTTTGGATGTGCGGTGCAGGCTTGCCGCGAAATGAAATGACCGATTGGCTCGGAGCGCTTGCCATCTTCGAGTGCTTTCATCATGTCGCTCTGCGTCAGGATGCCCGCAAGCTGCCCGTTTTCGTACACGGGAAAATCAAAGCGCCAGCCTGCCATGGCGAATGCCGCCGCGACGTTAAGCGAGTCCTCGGCGTCCAGCACTTGCGGCCGCGGGATCATCGCTTCATGCGCCATCACCCCGCGCAAGGCATCGCGAATGGCCACCTGAGCAGCTTCCTGCCCCGCCGTAAACCAGACGAGCATGGCAATCAGCAGCAAAAAGATCTGCCCCGTCATGAGGGCGAACACGGCGAAGAGCACCGCCATGAAGCGCCCCACGACGACGGCGATCTGCGTGGCCTTCGAGCGCGGCATGTTCATCGCCAAGAGGGCGCGCAATGCCCGGCCGCCGTCCATCGGGAAGGCCGGCAGCATGTTGAACAGCACGAGGATGATATTGGCAAACATCAGCTGCACAGGCAGCGCCGCTTCCCACTGAAAATTCGTGAGATTGTCCGGGGGACCAACCGCCCATGCAATGAGCGCGAAAAGGATCGCCAGCACGACATTAACCGCGGGGCCCGCTACCGCAATCAGAAACTCTTGCCGGGGATCATCGGGCATTCGATTGAGCATCGCGACCCCGCCAATCGGATACAGCACGATGTCGCGCGTGCCAATGCCATAGCGGCGGGCGGTAAGGGCATGCCCCAATTCGTGCAGCACGATGATGCCGAAGAGCAGGACGATGAGAAGCACGGCCCCGCCAACAGCCATCCAGTTGCCGCCTTCCGTTTGATAGGTCATGTATGCGACAAACGCGGGCAACAGGAAGAAGGTCATGTGAACATAAACATCTATCCCGAATAACCGGGCTATGTGAAATCGCCAATTCAAAATGTCTCATCCTCAAAGCTTAGGTCAGGGCAAAGAAGCGGCAATGCGGGGCGGTCTCCGCTGGATGCTACGTTGAAGCGGACCGGTCTCCAATCAAGCCGCTTTCACATTCATCACGCTTAACAGCATATCAGTTTAAAGAATCGGCCATGTGGCGTCATCCACCCAGGATTTCCTTGGCAGAAGCACGCATCCAGGCCATACGCGTACAGTTGGATGCGCTTGTGAAGACCGGCGAAGAGGCGCGCATCAAGCGCTGGGGAGGAAACACCGCTAGGGCTGCCAGTAATTCAAGCGCCCGCCCCCATCGGGCTGGAGACGGGCGCCCTCGTAAATCAGCCGTTGCTTTGCAACCAACCCAAACTAGAGAATGGCCTCGGCGCCTGCCGTAGCGACTTCGTGGTCGTCTTCGACCGTGCTGCCCGAGACGCCAATCGCCCCAATAATCTCGCCGCTCGCATTCTTGAGCGGCACGCCGCCCGGGAAAGTAATCAGCCCGTCATTCGAATGCTCGATGTTATAGAGCGGTCCGCCGGGCTGGCTCAGTTCGCCGATGGCGCCGGTGTTCATGTCGAAAAAGCGGGACGTCTTTGCCTTCTTGATGGCAATGTCGATGCTGCCGAGCCAAGCGCCGTCCATCCGGGCAAAGGCCTTGAGGTTGCCGCCGGCATCGACGACGGCAATGTCCATCTTCACCCCCATCTCTTCGGCCTTGTCGCGCGCGGCTTCCAGGGCTTCCATCGCCATGTCCAGCGTGATGTCGGGCGTCGCAAACGCCGCGTCCTCTTCTTGAGCCGTAACGCCCGGCTGCGGCATCGCGATGAAGCCTACGGCCAACATGGCCAGCCCCGCTGCCGCAAGTCCCCTCGAAATCCAATTCGCGTGCATCGATTTCCTCCTCGATTGCCCTTGTTTCCCAACCATACGCCCCGCTACTGGGGTGGGCGAGAGCATAGTGATGTCCTCGGCGCGCGTCAACGATCAGATAGCCTGCGATGCGCTGGCATGCGGCGGCCATATGTGTATACCATGCGCCTAAGCAATGGAGTAAGCGAGGAAAACACCATGGCGCCTGCATGCAACCCCATGCACCGTAGCGCGCGCTGTCTCGGCAGGCGCGGGTTCACGTTGTTAGAACTCATGATCGCCGTCAGCATCATTAGCGTGATCGCGGCCATCGCCATTCCGAACGCCGTGCGGGCTCAGTTGAGCGCACGCGAAGCACAGGCCATTGGGCTGATGAAGCAGTATCACGTGGCGCAGACGCAATTTATTGGTTCGAACAAGAGGGATACGAACGGGGACGGCGTGCCCGATTATGGGAGCTTTTCCGGCCTAGTCGCGGCTGGCGGGGCCGAGGACGGTCCAGCATTTCTGGGCGGCATGGCAGCCGCGCCCATGTACAGCAGCGATTCCGGCGGCCAGGCAATCGACGTGTGGGATGCCTACGGCTACCGCATGGTCGCCATCACTGTGCCTCAGACCAACGTGCAAGCGGCTGATTATTCGCTGTACGCCATCCCTTTCAACGGCAGCCAGTCTGGCCCGCGCTCGTTCTTCGTAGACCGCTCGGGCGTCGTTCGCTCAGCCTTGTCCCCCGAGGTCGCCGGGCCAACCTCAAGTCCCCTATAGAGGCTATTTCGGGCGCTCGGCGGACAAGGCGGCAATCGTTCCCGATTCGTCCGCTCGAAGGATTGGCGCGTTTCCGCTCCGGACGTCCAGCGGCGTAGCCGTAACCTGGAAACCCGGCGGCGTATCCGCCGTGCCTTGGGTCACGTCGACGCGAAACAAGTACCCGTGAGCAAAGCCGCCGGCCAGTTGCGGCGAGAGCAGCGGGCCGGTGAGCGACGCATACTTCGGATCGGCCAATTGCTCCAGGGCGCCAAAATCGCCGAGACCGTCGCGGTTGGCGTCGACATGGCGTGCGGTCTGAAAGCGCTTCTGCGCGCGCACGATATCTGCAACGGCCTGCCGGGCCGCGGCCTCATCCGGGCGCGGAAAATCCGGCTGTCCCGTCACCATCAGCAGGTAGGCCACCACCCCGCCAATATAGATCCAAATCAGAGCGCTCGCGGCGAGCAAGCCATAGGCGATGCGCTTGCGGGTTGCCGCCCTGCGCGGGTCGGGCTGGCCGACGGCTTCATTCGCCTCCTGGTCCGCCCGAATCTGATTGACCGCACGTTCCGCTAACTCCTTGAAGCGGTCCTCGCTCTTTGCTTCCGGCGTTTCGGACGGCGGCTGGTCATTACCCTGCATTGCGTCTACATCCCCCTCTAATACGCTATCAAGTGAAGAGAAGTGTAGATGCCAGGTTGCTCTCCTTCAAGTTGCAAGCAGACCTCCCCGCGGCTCAGGGCGCGGCCTTCTCTGCAATGAAGGGCGCGACGCCGCTCGCAACGATGCGGCCGCTGTCGTCTTGGACGAACGCGACGACCTTGAGCGCGCGCTGGTTCCATGCACGTTCGACAGGCAAGTCGAGTTCGACGTTTTGACGAAAGGCCGCGGCTGCCGTTGTGCGCACCACCCCGTCATGGCGCAAGGTGCGGCCCGCGTTTTCGCCCCGAGGCACCTTTTGAACAAGGCCGTCTTCTGTCACGGCTGCAAACACATGCATGCTGGCGTCCGCTTCAAATGCAGTTGGCGCCCGTACGCCCACCGTGATGCCGCCGCTGCTTTCTTCCAGCGTAATGTCCAGGGGCGCCGCCGCGTGCGTCTCGGCAATTGCCGTGCGCGCGCGTGCCGCGTTGCTGCCGGTGAAGCCGAGAAGCAGATCGCCTCGATCATTGACGGCGACC
>CAZLBS010000203.1:4498-6823 GCA_964557505.1 uncultured Nitrospiraceae bacterium
TCACCACGAGCTGCGGCGTGTAGACGCGGCCAGGATTCAGCCGCTGCGCATACGCGCGCTGCCGGTCTGAATAGGCTTCCTTCGCGAATGGGTCGGCCCAGCCCAGCCGATCCCAATAGTCGACGTGAAAGGAAAGGGCCGCGACAGTCCGCCCATCCACTTGCCCGGCCTCGATGTACCGCGACAACAGTTCATCCGCGGGCGGGCAACTCGAGCAGCCTTCACTCGTGAACAATTCCAGGACGACAGGGCCTTGCACGGCTTCTTCCGAAAAAGCGGGGGTTAATCCCACCAGAAAGGCCAGGGGCCAAACGTATCGCATTGCAGCCATCTCCTCCTGCTATCACCATTTGCTGATTGCCGTAGCCGGTATATTCACGGCCCCCAGCTTTTCGGTCAGGAGAAGCGCCTCGCATGGGATGCGCGTTCGCTATGGACCGTCAGATGCCTCGGCGGAAGGGGTGTCTCCATCGAAGTAGATCCGCTCTACCCGCGGCCCGATTCCCGTCAAAATGACATAGGGAATGGTGTCGGCCCAGGCGGCCAATTCGCGCACCGTGATTTCCTGCTGGCCGTCGCGGCCGAGCAGCGTGGCGCGCTCGCCCGTGTCGAGGCGCGGCAAATGCGACACATCGACGGTGATTTGGTCCATCGAGACGGCCCCGGCGACCGCACAGCGCTGGCCGCGAATCAGCACCTCCGCACGGTTGCCGCACGCATGGGGATACCCGTCGGCGTAGCCCACCGGCAAGACCGCCAGGCGCATGCTTTGCGGAGCGGTGAACGTGCGGCCATAGCCAACCGTGTGGCCCTGGGCGATGTCGCGCACGAGGATGATGTTGGTTTCCCAGCGCATGACGGGCTGCACCGGGCGGCCCCGCGGCGGCATATCCGTCGGCCAAACCCCATACGTGAGCAGGCCAGGACGCACCAAATCAAAATGGCTCCCGGGCACGTTCACAATCCCCGCGCTGTTGGCCGCGTGAATGAATTCGTAGGGAACCCCTTCCTTGTCAATGCGGGCGAGGCATTTCCGGAAGAGCTTCAGTTGGTCGACAGCGAAGGTATCGCCGCTGATATCGGCATTGGGAAAATGGGTCGCGATGCCGGCGATGTCGATGTTTGAAATGCGCGTGATGGCGCGAAGCTCATCGAACAACGTCTCCGGCTCGAAGCCTTGCCGCCCCATGCCCGTATCCACTTTGACGTGGACCCCAACGATGCGGTTCGCGCGGCGCGCCAGTTCTCCGATGCGTTCCGCAATCTTGCGGCATGAGAGCATGACTTGCAGGCCGTACTCGACAAGAGCCCCTGCCTGGCCCGGCTCGGGCGGCACCGTTACGAGGATGGGCGTCTCGATGCCAGCTTCCCGCAGTGCGGCGCCCTCGTCTACCGTCGCCACGGCAAACATCGCAGCGCCGGCTTCAAGCGCCTTTTTTGCAATGGGAATCGCGCCATGCCCGTAGGCATTGGCCTTGATGACCGGCATCAGTTGGCAGCCATTCGGGGCCATGCGCTGAATCGCGCGCAGATTATTGAGGTATGCCGTAAGGTCGATTACGGCCCGAGAAGGCGCATGGCTCATCCTTTTGCATTCAGGTGCAATTGGGCCCAATTCACCCACAGGAATTGCACGCCCGTATACACGGTAAACAGGGCGACGGCGACAATGCCCCACCAGGATGCCTGGGCCAGCACCAGGCTCGCGGCGCCGTCCATCGCCTCGCTGCCGCCGGCCCTGACCAGCCGTACCACCACGCTGCCGCCCAAAAACACAATGATGTATCCCGTCTGCAAAACCATCTTTGCCTTGCCGAGCCAGTTGGCTGAAATGACGGCGCCCTCGCCGGCGGCCATCGAGCGCACGCCCGTGACCACGAATTCGCGGGCAATAATGGCGATGACTGTCCAGCCGGGCACCTGCAACTCCGGCACTTCCATCAGCATCACGAAAGCGGCCGCCGTGAGGATCTTATCCGCAAGCGGGTCGAACAGTTTCCCGAAATTGGTCACGAGGTTTCGGGCACGGGCGATTCGGCCATCGAGCCAATCCGTCACGGTCGCCGCGGCGAAAACGAGCAGTGCCGCCGCATGCGCAATAGGGGGGCCGGCAATGATCAAGACGACGAAAACCGGCGCCAAGGCGAGCCGCAATAGGGTGAGTTGATTGGGCAGGTTCATGAAACGCTACGCTCGTACGCCCTGGCGCTTCCTGGCAGCGGGGCGGAATCGCCCGGACACGAGGTTAGTCCTGGGCGCGTGAATCGGACGAAGGTTCGGCGTCTTGCGCGGACAACGTACCCGCTTCCGCGGCCCCGGCGCCAT
>CAZLBS010000204.1:0-6812 GCA_964557505.1 uncultured Nitrospiraceae bacterium
GTATGTCAACGAGCTGAACACCATCCCCGGCTTCACCCGGATCAGCATGTATCCAAAATTGTGGGAAGCTTCGGGCTTGGCCTACAGCCAACTCATTACCCGGCTCATAGAACTCGGACGGCAGCGCCATGCCCGTGATGCAAAGCTGCAAACCAATTTCGAGGGACTGCCCGCGAACCGTGCGTGAACGGCGCCGCGCCCGCTTCACTTGCATCTCCCTTTCGTTTAAACTGCCGTATACTTTAAGCTGCAAATGAAAGGCTCCTCGCCATGCCCGTCCAAAAAGAGCGCCCCGTCTTCAGCATCATCATCCCCGCCTACAACGAGGCGTCCTACTTGCCCAAATGCTTGGGCTGCATCCACGCAGCCATTGAAGCGTCAGCGGCGCCTACCGAGATCATCGTGGTGGACAATGCCAGCGCCGACCGCACCGCGGAGATCGCCCAAGAGGCCGGGGCCCGCGTCGTGATGGAAACGGAGAAGAACCTCTCCAAGATTCGCAATCGGGGCGCGCGTGAAGCGAGCGGCGAGTACCTCGTCTTTGTCGACGCGGACAGCTACATGTCGCCGAACATGCTTGTAGCAATTCGCAAGGTCATGGAGACAGGACGCTATGTAGGCGGAGGCGTTGCAAACATCATTACAGACCGAATGTCCCTTGGCATTTTCATGACCTTCATGTTGGCCATCCCGTACGGGCTGTGGGTTCGAACGGCGGTCTGCCTCTTCTACCTCCGGCGCGAGACGTTTTTCGCAATCGATGGATTCAATGAAGCCCGCTATACATTGGAAGACGTCGATTTTGCGCAGCGGCTCATGCGGTACGGGCGCAAGCATGGCCTTCGATACAAGAATCTGTTGCGGGCACGGCTCGTCACATCCGCAAGAAAGTTCGACGAATACGGAGACTGGTTCGTATTCAGAAGGCCGCTCTTTATTTGGAAAGCCTTCCTGAACCACCGCGGCGTGGCACATGATCTGTGGTACCGCTCACGGCGCTTGCCCCAGCACGAACAGCGCTAAGCCGTGCCCTCAGCCTCCGCGGCACGTTTGAGGTCTTCGAAATCCGTTGCGAGCGCCTTTCGCACAGCGCCTGTCATGAGAAAGCTCAAGGGCGAGAGCAGCTTGGCCGCCATCGATTGCGGCAGCGCTTCGAAGCGAAGCAAGGCCTTGGTGCTGCCGTCATGTTCTTCAAAGGTGAACGTGCTGACGTAACGCACCCCACTAGACGCCGCTTCGATGACATACCCGCGCGGCGGATCAAACTGCGTCACCCACATCACTTCCGTTGCCTCGCGGCCCATCATGACGCGGGTCTCCCGCCAGCGTGTGCCTTCGGCGAAGGGCCCATCGGTCAAGCGCTCAATCTTCTCAACGCCGGACAGGATATCGGGGTGCTGCTCGAGGTTGGTAAACAAATCCAGCACGCGATCCCGCGGCGCTTGGATATCCACGGACACTTCAATGACGGCCATATGAACCCCTCCCACTACCCGGTGAGTGGAGCATGGACGATCATCCCGTGCTTGTCAACACTACCAATGAGCGCCGTCCAAGCACGATATCGGCCTCCGTATAGGCGTGCGCATCTTTCCGTGCAATGTAGTCGCCGCCGCTCCCCTTCGACGTATCCACCCGGACCTGCCACGTTCCTTTGGGCACCCGAAACGTCTGCGCTTCCAACGTCGGGTTGAACATCATGCAGAGCGCGGCGCCTTCGTTAATCTTCGGATGAATGCAGCACGCCAAGCAGAAGTCTGGACCGTTCCAGTCCAAGTGCATGGCTTCCCGGTCCAGCCAGGCGATATCGGGGATCCCCTTCGAATCGACCGGCTTGCCATCGAAATAGATGTCGCGCTGCAACACCGGATTCTCTTTGCGAAACGCAATCATGTTCTTCGTGAATTCAAAGAGTTCGCGGTTGTCATCGAGCAACCCCCAATCGAACCATGAAATCTCATTGTCTTGGCAATATGCGTTGTTGTTGCCGCGCTGGGTCCGGCCAAATTCATCGCCCCCCAGAATCATGGGCACGCCCAACGAAAGCATGAGCGTGGTGATGAAGTCCTTCTGCTGCCGCAGCCGGAGCGCATTGACCTCGTCATGCGGCAGAAAGCCTTCATATCCTTGATTGCTGCTGAAGTTGTGATTGTGCCCGTCGCGGTTGTTTTCTCCATTGGCATGATTGTGCTTGTGCTGAAACGATACGAGATCGCGCAACGTGAAGCCGTCGTGGCACGTGATCATATTTACGCTATTGGCAGGACCACGGCCATTCGGCACATAGATGTCGGGGCTGCCCGTCAAACGCAGCGCAAAGGGCGACTTCATGTAGGGTTCGCCCCGCCAGAATTTCCGCATGTCGTCGCGGTAATGACCATTCCAGTCAGACCATGCGGGCGTTCCGAAGCTGCCGACCTGATACGCCCCGGCCGCGTCCCATGCTTCGGCAATGAGCTTGGCGCCGCGCAGCAGCGGATCGTTCGCGATGCGATCTACGATGGGGGCATTCTGGTGCAGCGCCCCGGTCTTGTCGCGATTCAAGATGGGCGCCAAGTCAAACCGGAAGCCATCCACGCCCATCTCGCACACCCAATACCGCATCGAATCAATAATCAATTCGCTCGTTATTGGATGATTGCAGTTCACAGTGTTCCCGCAGCCGGTATAATTGGTGTGCTTCCCTTCCGGCGAGATGATGAAGTAGACCGCGCTGTCGATGCCTCGCAGCGACTGCACGCTCCCCTTTTCGTTGCCCTCGGAGGTGTGGTTGTAAACGACATCGAGAATGACTTCGATGCCTGCATCGTGCAGCGCGCTTATCATATCGCGGCACTCATCGACTTGCTCGCCCTGGCCGCCCTTCGAGCCGAACCGGCTATCCGGTGCAAAGAAATTGAGCGTCGAGTACCCCCAGTAGTTGGCCAGCGGCTCGCCCGTTTCCGGGTGTTTGAAGACCAGCGTACGCTCGCCACATTCGTGAACGGGCATCAACTCGACTGCCGTAATGCCAAGTTCCTCGAGATAGGGGATCTTCTCCGCAAAGGCCTCGTACGTCCCGGGCGGCGCTTGAAGGCCCTCGGCGGCAATCGTGAACCCGCGAATGTGCACTTCGTAAATGATAGATTCCGTCAGCGGGCGGGCCCGGCGCGTCACGCTCGGCAGTTCGGCAGGCAAATGCACCACGCCGCCTTTCGGCAAGCCGCCCGCGGTGTTGCCCGCCACAACCTTTGCATACGGATCGACCAGGTAGCGGTCGGGTTCGAAGTTGTGACCCTGTTTGCCCTTCTTCGGCCCGTCCACCCGATAGCAATAGAAATGCCCCGTGGTCATGCCCCGGACGAAGGCACACCACACATCGCCAAAGCGGTGCTCTTTCGGGTCAAGCGGATGCTCGAACACGGGGACATAGGCGTCTGGCTTGTCGAACACTGCCAGCCACACTTTCGTCGCATGCCGTGCATAGAGCGCGACGTTGACGCCCCCCTCATAGGGCACCGCCCCGAATGGACCCGGCTTGCCACGCTCCAGCGAAATGCCTGCTCTGCTCGAACCGGCGCGCTTCTTTTGTTTTGCCGCCACCCATGCCCCCTTTCCGCGGAAATGTGGTTAGACCGGAGCATAGCGCCCATGGCCTTCCGATGTCACGGGGCCGCCGGCAATGGACGCTTTCGCGGGGAGGCGACGCGGGCGTTATACTCTCGGCCATGAACCAGGCACGCGGCATCCTCATCATCGGCTCGCTTATCTTTCTGGGCATTGGCGCATGGTGTCTCATAGCCCCGCGCTCAGCGCTGCAAGGCATCGGCATCCAGCTGCTGACCGCGGATGCCGCCGCCGACGCACGTGCGCTGTACGGCGGACTGGATTTGGCCATTGGCATCTTCTTGGCCTGGTGCGCCCTCCAGCGCGAGCGCTTGTTGTACGGCACGGTGTGCATGACGCTGAGCCTCGCCGGGTTGACCTTGGGCCGGGCCTTCGGACTGTTTATCGAATGGCCGCACATTAATCTGAGCTACATCCTGCTCGCCTTCGAGGCCGCCGGGGCTGCCGCCGGCGCCATCGGCATCTGGCTCGTCAAGCGGAGCCAAACAGCGTAGCCGTCGCACCCCTTGCCCCCGTTCATTGGTGGGCGCCCCAGTCGTTATTGCGTGCGAAACCGGCCCGGCTTCGACTGCGCAATCTGTTGCATTGCTTCTATCGCCGGATAAAGCGTTTCATCCCAACTTGCCGCCCCGAGGCCATCCACGTGCTGCCGGTCACGGCGCCGCCGCGCAATAGCATCCTGCAATACCGCTTGCATCGCGCCGGCAATTGCGTCCGCGCTGCTGTGCTCGGCAGTCTTCAGCCAGCCGGGCAGTTGCGCGCAGACTTCCTGGCCCAAGGCGGTGTTTGGAACGCATGCAATGGCGCCGGCCGCGGCGAGCGAGAGCGCCTCCGCTTCGAGACCTGCCCCGCAATAGGCGATATCGACATCCGCGTAAGCAGCTCTGCCGTCAGCGTGCCAGGGAGGCCACCCCTCCCAAGAGACATTCGCATAAACGCGGCGGGGCGGACGTGGGGTCCAAAAGGAAAAGCATGAAGACGCGTCGTGCTTTCCCGCCGAGCGTGCCATGCGCAACGCCCTGCGCACCGTATGCTCGACAATCCCCATGCGGCGCGCGGGCATTTCTTCGAACGCACGCGGAACAGCAACGTCGGCGCCGTGCGGCGCCATCACAAGCCGCGCCTCAAGATTTGCGGCCTCGCCCGCCGCCGCATACGCCTCCGCGCTAGCGGCGATGACGAGCGAGGCGCCGCGCCCGACTGGTTCCGAAAACGGGCCGCTGCCAAACAGAATGTGCACCATGCTCATGCCTTCCTCTCCGGCGGAGCCGCCGGCGAGCATTCGCGGAGTTGCTGCTTGCACCACCAATGAATCGTGCGCCCCCCGGCGTTTGAGACGCCGCAACATGGCACGGGCGAGTAAGGGATACAGCATTCGGCTTCCGAGGCGGTACGTCTCAATGGCAGCAGGTGGAAGCGAGGAAGGCGCTGGCGCACCCGCGTGAATCCACACCACCCGCTCGCCGAGGCTCGCAAGGCGCACGCCGCATTCGTATAGCCATGCTTCGGACGCGCCCGCACGCGGGCTGTACCAAGGTTCAGAATGCAAGAAGAGAATGCGCCGCATCCTTTAAGTATAGGCTAACACAAGCTACTTGAACCGTTTAGACACCCCATGCAAAATAGCGGCGTAGAGGGGACTTTGGAAGCGTGGCGCCCCGGGGCGGGCGGATGCGCGGGGAGCGCCGGCGTGCGATACGCCATTATTTCCGACCTTCACGCCAATCTTCATGCGACGCACGCGGTGCTGCACGCCATCGACGAGATGGATGTGGACCAGGTGTTTTGCCTCGGCGATGTCGTGGGCTACAACGCGAACCCCAACGAATGCGCGCAGCTGATGCGCGAACGCGACATCCCCACCATTTGCGGAAACCACGACGCCGTCGCCTGCGGGCTCGATGAGCCATGGGGATTCAATCCCGTGGCGTTGTCTGCCGCATTGTGGACCCGCGAACACTTGAGCGATGAAAACCTTGAATGGCTGCGCGGCTTGCCGGATTCGCGCCAGGTCAACAACCTGCTGCTCGTTCATGGCTCCCCGTTCGACCGCGACTTCTACATGTTTACCTGGGACGATGTCCTGCCGTACGTGCATTACTTGGAAGGCAGCCCATGCGACTTATGTTTTTTCGGACATACGCATGCGCCGGGGATCTTTGCCAACGATGGCGTATACGCCGTCGACGACGAGGCGAAGTTTGAATTAAAGGAAGAAAGCCAGGCCAGCAACGGGCGTCCCGCGAAAGTGTTTTTCATCAATCCCGGTTCGGTGGGACAGCCGCGCGACGGCGATGCCCGGGCCTCGTTTGGCCTGCTCGATACCGATACGCGCACCTACCATCACATACGCGTCGAGTACGAAGTGGAGCTTGCAGCACGGCAGATTGTCGAGAACGGACTGCCGCCGTTCCTCGCTGAGCGCCTGTTCGCCGGCCGCTAAGCCTCTGTCCACACTCGGCGAAGGAACCTGCCATGCGTCAAGCGAATCTGGCCCGCAACACAAACGAGACCCGTATCCGGGTCGACCTGAACCTCGACGAAAGCAGCAGCCCCGTGATAGCAACCGGGGTTGGGTTCTTCGATCATATGCTGACGCATATCGCGTATCACGGGCGGTTCGGACTGCGCGTCTCCGCGGAAGGCGATTTGCATATCGACCCGCACCACACCGTTGAAGACGTGGGCATTACCTTGGGCAAGGCGCTCAATGAAGCGCTGGGCGAGGCGCATGGCATTCAGCGCTACGGGCACGCTGCCGTGCCCATGGACGAGGCCCTGGCAGAGGCCATCGTGGACATTAGCGGGCGCCCCTTCCTCGTGTTCGACGCGGCCATTCCAAAGGTGCGCCTCGGTGATTTCGATGCCGAACTGGCCGAAGAGTTTTTTCGGGCCCTCGCCGTCAACGCCCGCATCACCCTGCATTTGCGGCTGCATTACGGGCAGAATGTCCACCATTGCTTGGAGGCCCTGTTCAAAGCCTGCGCCCGGGCACTGGCGGAAGCGGTCCAACCCGTGCCCGGCATGACCGGCGCGCCCTCTACCAAAGGCGTCATCGAAAAAGGCGCCTAGCCGCAAAACTGCCAGGACAACGATCTATGGACCCGACGATCACCATAAACCGCGTGCTTGAGCGCGTGGCCGATCTGCCCGCCATGCCCGAACTGGTCTCCGAAGTGTTGCGCGCAACCGACGACCCCGACGCC
>CAZLBS010000205.1:0-3187 GCA_964557505.1 uncultured Nitrospiraceae bacterium
GGCATGAAAGCGCGCACCTGGGAAGGGGGGTTGCGCGTGCCGATGATTGCCTGGGCGCCGGGCCGTATCGCCCCCGGCCAAGAGAGCGATCACGTCTGGGCGTTTTGGGATTTCTTTCCCACGGCCTGCCAGCTCGCCGGCGCGCCGGCGCCGCAGGGGCTCGACGGCATTACCCTCGTGCCCACGCTCTTTGGCCAAGGCCAGCAGCTGGAACATCCGTGCTTGTATTGGGAGTTTCACGAACGGGGCTATCACCAGGCCTTGCGGTTCGGCCCCTGGAAAGCCATCAAAAACTGGATGCCAGGGCGTGAACGCAGCATGCGCGGTCCGGTGGAATCGCTCTACAACGTGACGGAAGACATCGGCGAGGAGAAGAATTTGCGGCAAGAGCGGCCGGATATTTGGGCGGTGGCCGAGGCCATGTTTGCCGCCGCGCGCACGCCTTCGGAGCATTGGGGCCCGCCGCCCGCATGAGCCCCCCCGCGCTATACGTCGAGGATTTGCACAAGCAGTACGGCCAGGTGACCGCTGTCGAGGGGCTGCACTTCACCGGCGAACCGGGAATGGTCATCGGCATGGTTGGGCCGAATGGCGCGGGCAAAACCACGACGATTCGTGCCATCTGCGGCATCATTCAGCCCGCGCGCGGGCGCATCCTCGTAAGCGGCCATGACATCGAGGGCGACCCCATCCAAGCGAAGAAGGCCCTCGCATACGTGCCGGACGATCCGAAGTTGTTCGACTCCCTTACGGTGTGGGAGCACATCATCTTCTATGCGCGCACCTACGGCGTGAAGCACTATGCCGAGAAGGCAGAGCAGCTCTTGCGCCAGTTCGATATGTGGGAGCAGCGCGAAAAGCTGGGCCAGGAACTCTCGCGCGGCATGCGGCAAAAATGCGCCATCTGCTGCGCGTATCTTTATGACCCCGTGTTGATCCTTTTCGACGAGCCGCAAACGGGACTCGACCCGCGCGGCATCCGAACGCTGAACGACAGCATTCGCCAGCGGGCAGAAGACGGCGCGTGCGTCATCGTGAGTTCACATTTGCTCGCGCTCGTCGAGGGCATGTGTTCGCACTTGCTCGTGATTCATCAGGGGCGGCAGTTGTACTACGGCGAACTCGAAGGCGTGCGCAGCCTGGCTGCTGATCTGCCCGATGACGCCTCGCTGGAGGACGTGTTCTTCCATGCCACGGAAGGCGGCGGCAAGGCCCGTGCCGTGGAGCAGCCGCCCGTCTCATGAAGGGCGCCCTGTTGCTGCTCATGGGCCTGCGCCTCAAGGCCTTTCTGCGCCGCATGCGCCGCTCGATGGGCACGCCCAAGGGACTGTTCATCTCCCTCGTCGGCTTCGGGTTCGCCGCGCTTTGGCTCAGCTCCATCCTCTTTACCGGCGCCGCCAATACCGGCAACCCCACCCTGATGGAGCATGGCTACCCGCTCTTCATGTTCGGCCTGTTGATCTTCAGCCTCATGGGATCATTCGGCGAACGCGCCATCTATTTTTCACCGGCTGAAGTGGACCAATTGTTTACAGCGCCCTTCACGCGGCGTGCGCTGCTGGCCTACAAGCTGGCGCAGACATTCCTCGGGCTGGCCTTCACCGCTCTCATCTTCAGCCTGTTCATGGCGCGCTCGGCGCCCAGCGTGATTGCGGTGTATGCCGGCGTGTTGCTGTCGCTCATCTTCATCAACCTCGTCAATGTCATCGTCTGGATGTTGGGCGCGCTGCTTCAGCAGCAATTTGCCGGACGGCTGCGCGCGGCCATTGTCGTAGGCGGCTTTGCCCTGCTGGCCATTGGCGGCTGGCAAGCATTCGAACACGTCGGCGCGCTGTCGCTGGAAGCCGCTGAAGGCGCCGAATTCGACGCGATGCTGCGGCGCATGCTGGACGCGCCATGGCTCAATGCGATCTTGGTCCCCTTGGCGCCGTTCGGGCGGGCCGCCATGGCCGATTCGCCGCTGCCGTTCTTGGGCTGGTCCAGCCTGTGCCTGGCGATCAATGCCGTGCTGTTCGGCGTCATCGTCCGTATGGACGCGAATTATTACGAGCGGGCCGCGGCGATCAGCGCAAAGATTTACGAGCGCATGCAACAGATGCAGCGCACGGGCATGGCCATGCCGGCGGCGGGGCGGGTGCGTTGGCGCATTCCCTTGCTGCCCCATGGAGGCGGGGCGGGCACGCTCGCATGGCGCCAACTTACCACCGCCCTGCGCGCTTACCTCGCGGCCATGGCCTTGCCGCTGGCCATGGGGCTCTTCATCAGCCTTATCTTCGCGGGATTCGACGACTTCTCCGCCGGGCCCGTGCTTGGCGGCATCGCCGCGTACATGGCCATATTCTTGTCGACCATGCTGCGCTTCGATTTTCGAAGCGACCTCGACGTCATGCCGCTGCTCAAGACCCTCCCCCTGAGGCCGGAGTTGATCGCCTTGGGGCAGATCTTTCCCCCCGCGCTTGTGCTCACCTTGCTGCAGCTTATTGTCTTGATGCCGTACTTCGTCATGACGGGTCCGCTTTGGCTTGCGCCGCTCGCCTTGCTCGCCCTGTTGCCGGTGAACTGCACCCTCTTTGCTATCGACAATGCCTTGTTCTTGGTTGCCCCCGTACGAATGAATGCACAATCGGCCGGCGACCCACAGTTCATGGGCCGCCAAATCATTCTGATGTTCATCAAGTTGGGGGTGGTAGGCATTGGCGCCGCCATCGCAGGCGGGGCGGGGGCCCTAGCCGCCTGGCTCACCCAATGGAATGCTATCGGCTACATCGTTGCGTGGCTCGTCCAGGCCGCCGAACTCGCCGCCATCTTGCCGTACGTAGCATTTGCCTTCCGCAAATTCGACCCCGCCATGGACACGCCCGAGTAAAGGGCAGCGGGGCCTACTCTTCGCCCTCGCGGTTGTCCGCTTGCCCGTAGCCCAGGGCCTCGAGGCGCTGCCTCGTTTCCTCGTCTAACACCGTCTCGATGGAGGCCTCGATCCCGGCCATCGGATGGCTGATGTTCTTCTGGCGGTGCTCGAGCAACTCCTGCTCGAGAGCATAAACCGCCGAGGCATCGCGCCCGGCAATGTTTTGCTGCTCGCCCGGGTCCGCGCCGAGGTTGAAGAGCAACGGCGTATTCGAGCGGTTGCTGTCTATGAGTTTCGCTCCGCTTTTTACAACCGCCTCCAGCATCAGATCCGCGTCCT
>CAZLBS010000205.1:3197-6794 GCA_964557505.1 uncultured Nitrospiraceae bacterium
GCCTGCAGCGGCAATACGCCCGTATCCATCAGAGACTGCAAACTCTGCGATTGCCAGCCTTCACGCGGAGCCGCCCCGGCAAACTCGGCAATCGTCGGCAGCAACGCGATGGTTTCCACCGGGTCGGGCTCGCGCAATTCCCCGGTCTCCGGGCCATCAATGATGAGCGGGACATGAATGACTTCTTCGTACAGCGTCTTGCCATGCCCCACTGAGCCGTGCTCCCACAACTCCTCGCCATGGTCCGCCACGAAGACGAAGAGCGTGTTGCGGTCCATTCGTTTCAACGCCTGCACCAATAGCGCAATCTGCGAATCGACGAAGCGGCATTCGCCATCATAGAGTTGGCGCACGTATTCACGCCCGGCCTCGCTCAAGTCCTCGAAGCGTGGTTCCGGCGCAAGGCCCAAGTCGTGTTCCATCCGGTCGGCATACCACCCGTCGTATTTCGCGATGCTTTCTTGGTCGGCTTGCGAAATCTCCGGCAATGCCCCGAAGATGCCGCGGTAATGCTCGGGCGGATCATAGGGCGCATGCGGATCCATGTAATGCAGATACAGCAAGTAGGGCGGTTCGAGGCCGCGCGCCGTTTCAATGGCCTTCTCCGTCAGCCGGTCCGCCCGCAAGTTCGGATACGATTCCTCGTAATAAGCATCAAAGCCCTGCGAAAAGCCCCATTCCGCAGTGATGTTGGGATTGGCCTGTATGGCGGCTGTGGAGAATCCCTCGGCCTTGAGCAATTCGGCGAGCGTCAGGAAGCGGTCTGAGAGCACATCGACCCGCGCATCCGGCCCGATCGCCTCTTCAATCTCGGCAAAGCCGAACTGCACCTCGTGCACGCCTGGATAAAGCGCCGTAAACATCGTGGCGATAGACGGCTTGGTCCATGAGGCCTGCGCACGCGCGGTGGTGAAATACCAATTCTCAGCCGCCCATGCTGCCGTTTCGGGCATGATGGGTTCGCCATTGCGCTGCCCTTCAATGCGATCCGCGCGCAGCGCATCGACGACGATGAACACGACGTTGGGCGGGCCCGAACGGCTGCCGCAGCCAGCGCCGCCAAATGCCGCAACCACGGCCAAGAGCATCAGAACCGTGCGCGCTCGGATAGCTTGCCAACGGGTGTGCCTCACGTTCACCGCAATCCTCCCCTGCTTCTACTGGTATGGTTCGCAGCGCCGTATTATGGCGGAGCCGCGCCGTGCGGGCAATAAGACAGCCGCAACCTGCCAGCGCACTGTGTTTCCCAGAAATAAATGCGCTACCGTATGCGTATCCGTAATGCACAAGAGCATAGGAGTGCTGGTACGCAGGAGGCATCCATGGCCTTGGTAAAGCTGGACATAGCCGATGCGGCGCAACGCATGACCTTGGCGGCCTTGCTCGAGTCGTCCGGGCATGGCCTGTCGGAAGACCAGCCCGAGGTCATGATCTGCGACCGAATCGACCGCGCGGTCGCATTTGCCCGCCACCACGCCGTGCTGCTGTTGACGCCGGTGAGCGATATTCCCAATGCCGTAGGAGCGATGCGGCAAGGCGTGTACGGCTACATTGTCCTGCCTTTGCAGCCCGGGGAAGCCGACCTCATGGTCCATCATGCCGCGGGCAGCACCCGCATGCGTCAAGAGCCCGAGCCGATCCTGCCGCTCTCGCGCATCGAACGGAACCACATCGAGCGCGTGCTGAAGCGCTGCCGGGGCAACCGCGCCAAAGCGGCCCGCATGCTGGGCATTGGACGCAATACCCTATGGCGAAAACTCAAGCAATACCATTTGGAAAGCGAAGTAGCGCATCAGCCCGCGGATGAAGGCGCGCGTTCGCCCGAGGATCCATGACGCGGCGGCCGGCCCGCGCGCTTACTCCGGCTCCATCGTGCAACGCAGTGGAAACTCTTCTGCCTGGGCACGCTCGTGCACTTCCGCGATCTTCATCTCGGCGATGTCGCGCGGATAAACCCCGCACATGCCCACGCCGCGTTCATGCACATGCAGCATGATTTGCACGGCATCTTGCTCGCTCTTGCGAAAGACCGTACGCAAGACCTCGATCACGAAGTCCATCGTCGTGAAGTTGTCGTTGTGCATGAGCACGCGGTACATCGTGGGCGGTTCGAGGTCGACATCGATCTCTTCCGCGACATCGCCGCCTGGTTCTCCTACATACTCCGCCATCGTTCCCTATTCCATTACTCCGTAAGCCGGTGAATCACCACGCCTGAAGGCAGTTTCGGAAAGAAATACGTTGCCTTTTGCGGCATGAATTCCCGCGCATCAGCGCAGTTGGTGATGTGTTCAGGCGTCATGGGCGGCAACAAGAACGCGGCTCCCCGCTCGCGGGCCGCGGCCATCGAGATCGCCCGGTTGCCCCGGGGCTCATAGGTGAATTCCGTTTCCGCGGGCAATTGCAAAATCTTTTCCAACAGGCCCCCATGCAGGAGCGCCACGTCAATGGCACGCCAAGCCGGCCCGTGCTCGGCGCCCAAGAGGTCCGCGCGGTCCACCGTGTCCTTGAGTTTCAGCATGAAGGACCCGTGCCCATGCACATAGAGGCCGAACGTGCCGGGCGCGGCAGCTTGCATCGCCTCATTCAAGTCGCCCGCATAGGGACTCGCCATGAACCATTCGCTTGCCAGCGGCAGGAAGTTCTCCAACGAGAAGCCGGCCGGCAGCGACAACACCCGATGGGCCGGGTACACGAGCAAGCCCGGGTCGTTCATGGGCACAAAGCCGAGCATGATGTAATCGTAGGCTTGGGGCGTGCTGCTCGCGCCGTGCAATGCCCGTTGTTCATCCCGGTAGGCCAGCGCGGTCGCAAAACGATGGTGCCCATCGGCAATGTAGAGCGTTTTCCCCGCGAACGTGGTCTCAAGCAAACCGGGCTGAGGCACGCACCAAAACCGCACGCGCACCTCGTCGATGGTATCGGCTTCGCCATCGGGCGCACGGTCCTGCACGGCATCGAATTGGGCCTGCAGAAAGCCGGCTTCGTCGGGATACATCACGAAGACAGCGCCCGTATTGGCCTGCGTGGCGCGGGTCAAGGCAAGGCGATCTTCTATCTTGTAACGAAACGTACGCTCATGCCCTAGCACGCTTTCCTCGCCGGCTTCCGGCAGTTTGCAGCGGGCGAAAAAGGCACGGCGCGTATAGGCCTGGCCGTCCAGCCCCTGAAAGCGCTGCTCGACCAAATAGATGCGCGGCTCGCCGTCTTGAGCCAAGACGCCTTCCTCGAGCCATACGCGCATCAGCGAGGCGGCATGTTCATATTGCGTCTCGCCGGCGCTCCTGTCCGGCAGAATGAGACGCGCCATATTGTATGAACTGCGGCCAAACAACTCCTGCCGCTGCTCGGGATCAATCACGTCGAACGGCGGCGTGATCACATCAGAGAGCGGGCCCGTTCGTTGGGCGTTATAGCGTATTCCCTTAAACCCCAATACTTCTGGCATAAGCGGTTCCCCTTGCGCGTAGCGGTCGCATGCGACGATAGCCATCTCCCGCGGCTTCGCGCAATCGCCGTCAAGCACCTTTCTCCCGGGCCTGCCCTAAAGCCCGCACCCGCACCGCTGCCTTGGCCCGGAGCGCCGCCTCCTCCGCA
>CAZLBS010000206.1:0-6778 GCA_964557505.1 uncultured Nitrospiraceae bacterium
CGTTGATCTTGTACACGCGGGTGCGCGTGCCATCCTCGAGCGTCTTCATGACGATGCGGGAAGGCACATTCGCGCTGGCGCACCACGGCTTCACATTGGACATATGAATCGGCCCTTCCCGCTGAATGACCCCGCCTTGCGTATTGCGGGCGCCGGCGCGTTCATGATGGCGCTGCATGTTGATGCCCTCGACCACCACGCGCCCGCGTTCGCGCTCGACCCGCAAAATGCGCCCGCGCTGTCCTTTGTCCTTGCCCGCGATGACGAGCACTTCGTCGCCTTTCCGGATATGCATTGCCGTTCGTCTCCGTTCCTGCCGGGGCGCTAGACCACTTCCGGCGCCAGCGACACGATGCGCATGTAGCCGCCGTCGCGCAGCTCGCGCGGGACCGGCCCGAAAATGCGCGTGCCGCGGGGTTCGCGGTTGTTGTTGATCAATACCGCCGCGTTCGTGTCGAAGCGGATGGTCGTGCCATCCGAGCGGTGCGTATCCGCCTTGACGCGCACCACCACGGCCTTGACCACGTCGCCCTTCTTCACGTTGGCACGCGGCAGCGCCTCTTTGACCGAGGCCACGATGACGTCGCCTACCCCTGCGTACCGGCGGCGCGTACCGCCCATCACCTGGATGCAGCTCAACTTGCGCGCGCCTGTGTTGTCGGCGACATCGAGTTTCGAGTAAATCTGGATCATCTTCGGGTGTATCCTTCACACAGCCGGGCATCAATCCCGTGCCGCGTCACGATGTATGCCAACGGCGGACTACTTCGCCCGCTCCAGAATTTCCACCAGCATCCAGCGCTTGGTTTTGCTCAATGGACGCGTCTCGCGAATGCGCACCAAATCGCCCGCACGGCATGCGTTTTCTTCGTCGTGGGCCTTGAACTTCTTCGTTTCCTTCCGCGACTTCTTATAGAGGGAGTGCGGCACCACGCGCTCGACGGCGACCGAAACGGTCTTGTCCATGGCTGTGCTCACCACCGTGCCCACGCGCTCTTTGCGGTGCCCGTAACTCTGAATCTGCATGCTTCGCCGTTCCCTCTTCTGTGCTTAGCGCTGCTTGCGCCGGCGCGGCCGGGCCGCCTCGGGCGCCGACGCCAATTCGCGCTGACGCTGGATGGTGCGAATGCGCGCCACATCCCGCTTCGTATTGCGCACCACGCGCACGTTCTCCATCGACGACGTCACCAACTGAATGCGGAAATTCCGCAACGCGCGCAGCCGTTCGTCCAGAAGCTCTGCCAGCTCCTGGTCGCTCTTGTCTACCAATTCCACCGCTTTAACCACGGGCCGTCTCCAGTTCCGTCTCTCGTTCCTGCCTTCGTCCGCCGCGGCCTCTAGAACTCGCGCTTGACGAATTTCGTCGCAATGGGCAGCTTATGACCGGCGCGCCGCACGGCCTCCCGCGCGACCTCTTCCGGCATGCCCTCCATTTCGAACATGACCCGTCCGGGCCGAATGACGGCCACCCACTCTTCAGGGGCGCCCTTGCCTTTGCCCATGCGGGTTTCGGCCGGCTTCTTCGTAATGGGCTTGTCCGGGAAAACCCGAATCCAAAGCTTCCCTTGCCGGCGCGCGTAGCGGTTGATGGCCACGCGGGCCGCCTCGATTTGGCGGGCCGTGATCCAGCCGTCTTCCAGCGCCTTCAGGCCATACATGCCGAAATCGACATTCGTGCCGCCTTTCGCCACGCCGGTCCGGCGGCCGCGGTGGACCTTGCGGTGCTTGACCCGCTTGGGCATCAACATGATGTGCTACTCCCTGCCGTATGCTGTCGCCCAGCGCGCTTTGCGCCGCGGCGTCATGATTGCTCGTATGCTGTCTATCGGCCTGTCGGCGCGCTAGTTGCCGCGTCCGCCGCCGCCGCCGGATGGCCGCGACCGTCCACCCGTTGCCCGCGGGCCCTCTGCCACGACCGGCGCCCGTTCGCCCGGCTCGATGTCGCCGTGATAAAGCCACACCTTGACGCCCGTCGAACCATAGGTCGTGCGCGCCGTCGCCGTGCCGTAATCCACGTTGGCCCGCAAGGTATGCAGCGGCACGCTGCCATCGCGGGACTGCTCCTGCCGCGCGATTTCCGCGCCATTCAGGCGGCCCGACACCTTGATGCGAATGCCCTTCACGCCGAGGCGCATGGTGTTTTGCACGGCCTTCTTCATGGCCCGCCGGAACGAAATGCGGCGCTCGATCTGCGAGGCGATGCTCTCGGCCACCAGCTGCGCGCACAACTCCGGATTCATCACTTCGTGAATGTTGATGAGCAGGTCGCGGCCCGTGAGCTGCTCCAGCTCCATCCGGAGCTTGTCCACCTCGGCGCCGCGCTGGCCGATGACCAAGCCCGGCCGCGCCGTGTAGATGTGCACCTTCGCCTTTTGACCGGCCCGCTCGATATCTACCTGCGCGATGCCCGTGTGATAGAGGCGCTTCTTGATGTAGTCGCGCAGCCGCAGGTCCTCGTGCAGCAAGTCGGCATAGTTGTTGCCCGCGTACCACTTCGAACTCCAATCGCGGATAATGCCCACGCGGAAGCCGGTCGGGTGTACTTTCTGGCCCAAAATGTTCTCCTTGTCGCGCGGCGCGGTTAGCGCTCGTTCCGGTCGCGCACCGTAATGGTGACATGACTCATGCGGTGGCGGATGCGTCCGGCACGCCCGCGTGCGCGGTAGTGGAAGCGCTTGAGCGTCGGCCCTTCATTCACCTCCACGTGCGTAATCACATAGTCTTCAACGTCCGCGCGCATATCCGCGGCGTCGGCCTTCACCTCAGCATTGGCAAACGCCGACTTCACCAGCTTGTTCAGCATGGGCGCGCTGCGCTTCAGGGTGAAATCGAGAATGTTCTGCGCATCCTCGACCCGCTGCCCGCGAATCTGATTGGCGACCAAGCGCATTTTGCGCGGCGAAATCCGGAGATATTTGGCCGTTGCAGTTGCCGTCGGCATCACGGGATTCCTTTACTTCTTCTTCTTGTCCGGGTGCGAGCGGAACGTGCGCGTCGGCGCGAATTCGCCCAGCTTGTGCCCCACCATGTTCTCGGTAATGAAAACCGGCAGATGGGCCTTGCCGTTGTGCACGGCCAAGGTGAGTCCCACCATTTCCGGCAGAATCGTCGACCGGCGCGACCAGGTCTTGATCACGCGCTTGTCGCCGGATTGATTCGCCCTGTCCACCTTTTCCAACAGGTGGTAATCCACATAGGGGCCTTTGCTTACGGATCGTGTCACGTCGTGAGTCTCCTACCGCGGCAGCTGCGCTTACTTCTTGGCGCGCCGGCGCACGATGTAGATGTTCGAGCGCTTGTTCTTCTTGCGCGTCTTGTGTCCTTTGGTGGGCACGCCCCATGGCGTTACGGGATGGCGGCCGCCCGAAGTGCGGCCTTCGCCGCCGCCGTGCGGGTGGTCCACCGGATTCATCACCACGCCGCGCACCTTCGGCCTGCGGCCGAGCCAACGCGAACGACCCGCCTTGCCGAGCGAAATGTTGGCGTGTTCCTGGTTGCCCACTTCGCCGAGCGTCGCCCGGCAGTCAATCAAAATGCGGCGCATTTCACCCGAGGGCAGGCGCAGCGTCGCATACCGCCCTTCCTTCGCCAGCAGCTGGCAAGCATTGCCCGCCGCGCGCGCGATGCGGCCGCCCTGGCCCGGCGTCATTTCCACGTTGTGCACCGTCGAACCGAGGGGCATGTTCTTAAGCGGCATGCAATTGCCGACTTGCAGCGGCACGCCTTCGCCCGCCAGCACATTCATGCCGACCTGCAGGCCCTTGGGGGCGATCATGTACCGCTTTTCGCCATCGCGGTAGACCACCAGCGCAATGCGCGCCGAGCGGTTCGGATCGTACTCGATGGCGTCGATGCGCCCCGGCACCTGCACCTTGTCCCGGCGGAAATCGATGATGCGGTAGCGGCGCTTGTGACCGCCGCCGCGCCGCCGCATCGTGATCCGGCCATGATTGTTCCGTCCGCCCTTCTTCGACAGCCCCTTCGTCAACGCCTTTTCCGGCGTGGACTTGGTCACTGTCGCGAAGTCTGAGACGCTCATGTTGCGCCTCGACTGCGTATAGGGCTTGAATTTCCGTATCGGCATGAATTCGCTCCGCTCGCTCTGCTTGGCTCAGCGCTATATCAGGTCGATCGAATCGCCCTGGCGCAGCGTGACGACGGCCTTCTTCCAATTCGGGCGCGTGCCCCGGAAGCGGCCGAGGCGCTTGCGCTTCCCGGCATAGTTCATAGTGTTCACGCTCGTCACGCGGATGTTCGGAAACATCTGCTCGATGGCGGTCTTGATCTGCTTCTTGTTGGCCTTCGGATCGACCTTGAAGACGTACTGGCCCTTGGCGGCCTGCACCACGGTCGATTCTTCCGTAATCACCGGCGCCTTGATGACGTAGTACGGTTCGGGATTCATGACAGGCGCTCCTTCAGCAAGGCGATGGCCTCTTGCTCCAGCACGACGCGCGTCGCCTTGAGCACGTCGAGGGCATTCAAATCGCTCGCGGGCACCACCTCGACGTGTTCGAGATTGCGCGCCGAGCGCACGACGTTCGCATTGACCGCCGCCGTCACGAAGAGCGGGCGCTTGGCGCCCGGCGCAAGGGCGTCGACGATGCTGCGAAACGCCTTGGTTTGCGGCGCGTCCAGCGCAATGCTGTCGACGACGGCCAGCTCTTCTTCACGGTTGCGGTCGCTGAGCATGCAGCGCAACGCAGCGCGCTTCATCTTGACCGGGGTCGCCTGCCGGTAGCTGCGCTTATGCGGCCCGAAGACCGTGCCGCCGCCCCGCATATGCGGTTCGCGCATGCTGCCGCGGCGGGCGTTGCCCGTGCCCTTCTGGCGGTAAGGTTTCGCCCCGGTCCCGCTCACTTCTTTGCGCGTCTTGGTTTCGTGGTTGCCGTGGCGCTGATTGGCCATATAGCTCACCGCCACCTGGTGCACGAGCGCGGCATTCAGTGCGGCGCCGAAGATGTGCTCGTCCAATTCGACCGAGCCGACCTCTTCGCCCTTGGCGTTGTAAAGCGTCGTAGCTGCCATGCCCTATGCCGCCCCTTTCGACTTCGCGCTCTTCTTGAGCACCACCATGCCGCCCGGGGCCCCTGGAATCGCCCCCTTGATGGCAATCAAATTCTTCTCGGGATCGACGCTGACGATTTCCAGCGCCATTGTGGTGACCTTCTTGCTGCCCATGTGACCCGGCAAGCCGATGCCTTTGTAGACCTTGGCCGGGTCGGCGCATTGGCCGATGGAGCCCGGGGCGCGGTGGAAGTGCGAGCCGTGGCCGCCGGGGCCGCCGCCGTAGCCATGCCGTTTGATGACGCCGGCGAAGCCCTTGCCTTTCGAGGTGCCCGTCACATCGACGCGCTCGCCGGCCGCGAAGATATCGGCCTTGATGACGTCGCCTTCCTTCAATTCGGATTCGCCCGCGACGCGGAATTCACGAAGCCAGCGGCAGGGGTCGGCGCCAGCCTTCTTGAAATGCCCGATTTCCGGCTTCGTGCAGCGCTTCTCTTTTTTCGCACCGTAGCCAATTTGGACGGCATGATAGCCGTCCCGCTCGGCGGTCTTGCGCTGAACTACCGGACACGGACCCGCTTCAATGAGGGTCACGGGAATTTGCTTCCCACCCTCGGTGAAGACACGGGTCATCCCGACCTTCTTTCCTAGAAGGGCTGTCACCATGCGGTTGCTCCTTCAAGCGTGGCCGCCGTTGACCTTCGCCGCCTGATGTTGGCGGCGGGCCTCGGGCGGAATGCGCAACGGACGATGCCGGCTTGCGCGCGCTTTGGGCCAATCTGCGAAACGGTTCCCGGCGCTTCTGCGCGCACGGGCCTGCTCCGCTTGCTGTTTATCAAAATGGTCTCGTCTATGCGAGCAGGGAAGTATAAGCGATTTCGGCGGCTGCCGTCAACCCCTTACACGTCCTTTTGATTCTCCAGAAGCCTACTGCTTGATTTCGACGTCGACGCCTGCCGGCAGGTCGAGGCGCATGAGCGCGTCAACCGTCTGTGCGGTGGGTTCGACGATGTCGAGCAAGCGTTTGTGCGTGCGCATTTCGAATTGTTCGCGCGACTTTTTATTGACGTGCGGCGAACGATTCACGGTGTATCGCGCAATGGCGGTCGGCAGGGGAATGGGGCCATTGATGGCCGCTCCGGTCCGCTGGGCCGCCTGCACGATTTCCTGCGCCGATGCATCGAGCAAACGCGCGTCGTACGCGCGGAGCTTGATGCGGATTTTTTGTTGGCTTGCTGCCATGTTCCTGGTCCTTTAAGACGCAGGGGGCAGGACGCGCAGCGCCTTGCCCCAATGCGGTTCCGTTACTCGAGTATTTTGGTGACGACGCCTGCGCCGACGGTGCGTCCGCCTTCGCGGATGGCGAAGCGGAGGTTCTCGGTCATGGCGATGTTGGTGATGAGTTCGGCGGTGATGGTGACGTTGTCGCCCGGCATGACCATTTCGACGCCTTCCGGCAGGTTGCAGGTGCCGGTCACGTCGGTCGTGCGGAAGTAGAACTGCGGGCGGTAGCCGTTAAAGAACGGGGTGTGCCGGCCGCCTTCGTCCTTCTTCAAGACGTAGACCTCGGCCTCGAATTTGGTGTGGGGCGTGATGCTGCCGGGCTTCGCGACCACCATGCCGCGCTGCACGTCTTTGCGCTCGATGCCGCGCAGCAGCAAGCCGACGTTGTCGCCCGCCTGGCCCTCGTCCATCAGCTTGCGGAACATCTCGACCCCCGTCACCGTCGTCGACTTCTTGCCTTCCATCAGGCCAATGATTTCCACCGTTT
>CAZLBS010000207.1:0-6759 GCA_964557505.1 uncultured Nitrospiraceae bacterium
GTTGCTCTTGTGGCTGAACATCGACTCTCCGAAGAAGCAGCGCCCCAGGCTTACACCGTATAGACCGCCCACGAGTTCGTTGCCTGCCCAGCATTCGACACTATGCGCAAGCCCCTCTCGGTGCAGATCAACATAGGCCTCCGACATTTCCGCGGTGATCCAGGTGGACTCGCGGTTAGGCCCGCGCTTTTCGGCGCAATTCTGGATGACCTCGGGGAAGGCTGTATCCATCGTGACCTGAAAGGGCTGGCGGCGGATCTCGCGCTGGAGGCGTTTGGACAGATGCAGGCTTGCTGGCGTTAGGATTAGACGCGGGTCGGGAGCCCACCAGAGAATGGGTTGGCCGTCGCCATACCACGGGAAAATGCCCATGCTGTAGGCAAGGATGAGGCGCTCTCGAGACAAGTCGCCGCCGACGGCCAACAGGCCCTCCGGGGTGGCGAGATGTGGGGGCGGAAAGACGCTGTCTTCTGGAAGGTGATATACCGGCATGGGGGCATGCTACGCGCGGGCAGGCAGCCACGGCAATAGCCCTCGCGCTGTTGACTTGGGCTGTTTCACGGATTACCATCGTGCCCTGTTCGGTCCGAGGGGGAACGGAGCAAAGCTCAACGGGGGCGTGTGTTGATCAACGGTTCCACTATGCCGTGTGCACGGCGGCGCGCAGGCTTCACCCTTGTAGAAGTGCTCGCGGCCTTGGCGATCTTGAGTTCGGCCACGTACATCATGGTGTCGATGTTTCAAGCGAGCCGAGGCATGGCGCGCGAGAATGCCTTGCGTTCGATCGCGGGGAGCGTCGCGCGTGAGCATCTGGTCTCGGTCACGCAACAACCAGAGATGCTGGCCTGGCCTGATTTACGCCCGGGCGTGCTCCAGGAAGTCATGGCGTCTGAAGCCGCCTCTCCCGATGTTCTCGGCGTGCCCATCCCGTCCACGATGCCGAGCGTCCGTTCGGCGAACCGTGTCCAGCAAAATCTTTATGACGCGTTCAGCACCAACACCTACGTGCTATTGCCGAGTGCGAATGCGACGTTTGTCGAGGTCATTTCCAAGGCCGAATATCAGCACAAGGGGCGAACCTATGCCGTCGCAATGACGTCCGCGCTGCCGCGAGAGACAGTCGAGCGCGCCGGGGGAACCCTTCCATGAGCCATCGCAGGGCGGGGTTTACCTTGATTGAGTTGCTGGTCGTGATCGCTTTGCTGGGCGTGATCACCACCATGGGCTTGCAGATGTTCTCGTTGATGGGCGAGCGCTGGCGCGACACCACCGCGACGACGGACATGCACGATGCGTTTGTGGAATCCATGACTTGGCTCCGGCGCGACTTGGAACATGTTCCGTCTGTGCTGCTCGAGGAGCGTGCGGTGGAAGGCGTCTCCCGGGAGTTCGAGGACCGGGAACATTTCTGGGGCATCCGCTTGGCGGATGACACGCTGACGCTGACGCTTGCGCCCCATGAAGAGGCGGGAGCGCTTGCCCGCGAGACGCGGGTGACCTACCGAATTCTCCGGAACGCAGGCGAGTATGCGCTCGAGCGCGTCAGCCATGCCTCGGGGGCCAAGCCGGAAACATCGCAAGTCATTGCGCAGGATGCCGTTGCACTCGATGTCGAGTATCTGGGGCCGGGCGGCCAATGGCGTTCTGGCTGGAATATGAAGGAACCTCCTTCCGCTGTTGCCGTTAGCTTGGTGCTCATGAGGCCAAACGACCCTCAAGAGCAGATCGCACGCCGCGAGGTTTTTCCCATTTATGTCCGGTAGGGGCCACGAACAAATGCTCGGCCGGCATGAGTCTCGGCGGGGTGTAGCGCTCGTAGTAGCGCTGGCATGCCTGGCTTTGTTCTCATTGCTCGGCGGGGCGTACCTGCGTTACATGACCATTGAGCAGGACGAGGTCATTTTTCGCGAGCGCAATATCCGGGCGATGCACTTTGCCGAAGGCTTTATGCGGGTGGCAATCGCCGATGCGGCGCGGGAACTGCAGGCCGGTCGGCCGCTGCCCAGCGAAGGCTTTCTGTATAGCGGCCTGAATGTCTATACGCAGTTCCGCGGCGCGGACAGTTTGGAACCCTCGGAATCGCTTCAAGGGGAAGTGGCGGTCCGCTTTCAAGACGAGTCGGGCAAGCTGAATCTTAACTACCTGCCGCGGCCGGTTTTGCGGCAAGCCTTGAACATTGGCTCGGAGCAGGCGAACCGGGTCTTTCAAGAAATGCACCCGAGAACGCGCGCGTTGCCGGACCCGATGCTCAACAGCGTGGAAGCCCTAGTTGCCCGCGGCATGCTGGACGGCAGCCAGTACGAGGCCATCGACACGGCCTTGTTCACGGTGTACACCGGGCTTGATGGGGAAACGGGATGGCTGAATGTGAACACCGCGAGCCGCGAGGCGCTTGCCTTGGCGCTGGGCTTGGATGAAGCGGGCGTGGATGCCGTCATGGCGGCCCGTCCGTTCGACTCTCTTGAGGCAATGGCTGAAGCGGCTGGGAAGCCCTTAGGCGAGTATCCCGTCGAGCAGTTCGAGCTTCGCGGGGCGCCGCCAGCGTTTAGCGTTGATTCGAAAGTATATACGCTCGAGGCCGAGGCGGCGTTGCTGGCCCCTGCCGCTGGCGATAGTTGGACGCCGATTCAAACGCGGACGCTTCAGGCAGTCGTGGACTTCACCGGGAATGGGCCGCCCCGCATCGTATCGTGGCGGCGCGTCAGCGGCGGCCAGGAAGACGGCGAAGCACGTTGACAGGCTCAGAGCCAAGACACGCCAAGTGGATATTGCAGCACACAGAAGGAGGTGCTTGAATCATGGCTGATGCGCCAAGCGGCGAAATCAAGCGCGTACAGCGCCGGGTGCGGCGAACGGCAAACGTGCCCTCGCAAGGGGTTTCTGAAGATGCCGTGCGCCCCGTCGAGGTCGAGGAGTCGCCCCCTGCCGGCTCGCCTCGCTTCCTCGGCTTGCGCACGGTCAGCGATCGCGAAATCAATGCCTTTCTCAACCAATTGATCCTGATGCTCGATGCGGGCACGCCGCTCCTGCGCGCCTTGAAAACCCTTTCGGTGCGGGGCAAGAGCCGCAGCATGCGCTTCCTCGTGACGCAGGTGGCAGACTACGTCGAAAATGGCAACGCGCTTTGGCAAGCCTTCCAGCGTCATGGCGATTACTTCGACGCCGTGTTCGTGAACATGGTGAAGGCGAGCGAGGCGAGCGGACAGTTGGTGCCGGTGTTGCGCCAGTTGCTCGAGGAGCGCGAGGCGCGCGCCGAGCTGCGCAACAAGCTGATTGTGGCCACCATCTACCCGACCATCGTGCTGATTGCTTTCATCGCGGTGATGCTCTTCATCAGCCGGGTGGTGATTCCCGAATTCAAGAATCTGTTCGAGCAGTCGGGCATCGAGCTGTCGGGCTACTCCGCATGGTTCTTTAATAGCGTGAACACGGTGACCAGCCTGCCCGCCGTCATTGCCATCCTGGCGGTCATCGTGGCCGTGGTCGTGGTCTACAAGTCGCTTCGCAGGAACGACGGGACGCGGGCCCAACTCGATGCGCTAAAACTGCGTATGCCGATTTTCGGCCCCATCGCACGGAGCACGGCCGTCTATCAGATGACGCGCAACCTGGCGTTGATGCTTCGCAGCGGCCTGTCGATGCTCGTGACGCTGGACCTGGTCCGCGGGGCGGTGGCCAATCAGGCCATCTCCAACATGATTTACAAGGTGCGCGAAAGCGTCGAGCAGGGCGCTGGCATCGAAACGCCTATGCGCAGCCATGAGCATCTCATTCCGCCGCTCATCACCGACATGCTGGTGACCGGTGAAGAATCGGGTCAGTTGGAAGAGATCTCGGACAAGGTCGCTGAAAGCGAGCGCGAGGAGATCGAAAAGCGCATCGGCATCCTCGGCGAAATGCTGCTGCCCATCTTGATCCTGATTCTGGCCATTCCTGTGCTGATGCTCGTGTTGGCGCTCATGGGCCCCATTTTCGAACTGATGCAAGGCGGCGCCGGCGGAAATCTTTAGCACCGCACGTTCCTTAACTATTCTCGGGCGGGCAGCACGCGAACCCGGCGTGCGTGCCCGCGCGTGCTTTTTCGGACAAGACTGATCAAAAGAGGACGGCAACATGACGGTTCCCACTTCTCATATTGACGCGGCGCTGGATGCGGCCCGCGGCAAACAGCCCGAACACCTCGAACTGCTCAAGCGTTTTCTCGAGATCCCAAGCGTGTCGACGCTCTCGGAACACAAGGACGATGTGGCCCGCGCTGCCGAATTTGTCGCGGAGCGCATGCGGGCGCAGGGCATGCAGCGAGTGGACATTATGGAGACCGGCGGGCATCCGCTGGTCTATGGCGAATGGCTCGGCGCCCCCGGCAAGCCGACCGTGCTCATCTATGGACACTACGATGTGCAGCCGGCAGACCCCCTCGACGAATGGCGGACAGACCCCTTCACGCCCACGGAGGAGGGGGATTGCATCGTCGCCCGGGGCGCTTCGGATATGAAGGCGCAGATTCTGGGCGTGATGAACGCGGTGGCGTGCCTGGCCGGCCAGGGGCCGCTCCCTGTCAACATCAAGTACATGGTCGAGGGTGAAGAGGAAGTCGGCTCGCCCAATTTGCTGCCGTTTCTCCAAGAGCACAAAGACCTGCTCGCCTGCGATTTTTGCTTCAACTGCGACACCTGCATTGAAGGCCCAGCTACGCCCTCGTTGACGGAGTCGCTCCGTGGCCTGGCGTATTTCGACGTGTGGGTGCATGGGCCGGAGAAAGACCTGCACTCGGGCATGTTCGGCGGGGCGGTGCACAACCCGGCACACGTGCTGTGCGAACTCATCGCGGGCATGCACGACGCGGAGGGCCGCATCACGCTGCCGGGCTTTTACGACTCCGTGCGGGCGCTGACGGAGCAGCAGCGCAGCGAGATGGCGAGCGTGCCGTTTGACGAAGCGGAATGGCTGAAACAAGCGGGCGTCAAGAAAGGCTTTGGCGAACAGGGCTACAGCATTCCCGAGCAAGTGGGCGCGCGGCCCACCCTTGAAGTGAACGGCCTGTTGAGCGGCTTTACGGGGGAGGGCTCGAAGACTGTGCTCCCTGCCAAGGCCATGGCCAAACTCTCGATGCGCCTTGTGCCAGACCAAGACCCCGCGGAGGTGAGGCAGCAACTCGAGGCCTACCTGAAAACGCATTGCCCCAGCACCTGCACGTACCGGGTGACGCAGCACGCGGGGGCGCCGCCCGGCTTGATTGAGCGCGACAGCGAGGGCGCACGCGCAGCGATAAAGGCGCTGACCGAGGTCTTCGGCAAGGCGCCGGTGTTCAAGCGCATCGGCGGCACCGTGCCCGTGGTCGCGTATTGCAAAGAAGTCCTCGGCGTCGACACGGTGATGATGGGGTTCGCATTGCCGGACGATGGCATCCATGGCCCCAATGAGCGCCAGCACATTCCCACCTACTACAAAGGCATCGAGACGGTGATTCGCTTTTTGGGCGGATTGTAGCCCTCGTGCCACGCGTGCCCTGTTTGCCACGTCGATCGCGCCTGAAAGTGACGCGCATCCAGTAAGGAGTACGGCCTTGTGAGATCTTCCGCGGCAAGCGAGTTATCACTAGAAGCCCTACTAGCCGATGAATCCGCGCGCCGTGCGTACTTTCCGGTTTGCGCGCACCAGGCCTATTTTACGCACGCTGGGGTGAGTCCGCTGCCGCAGTGCGCCATCGATGCGATGGCCGAGTTTGGGGACCGGGCAGGGCAGGGCAATCAGGAAAACAGCTGGACTTGGGAGCGGGTGCATCATGCACGGGAGGCCGCGGCGCAACTGATTGGCGCGGCGAGCACGGAGATCTCGCTGCTGGGGCCCACGTCGCTGGGCTTGAGTTTGGTGGCCAAGGGGCTCGATTGGACGCCGCACGATGAGGTGGTGTTCTACGCGGATGATTACCCGGCCAACGTGTATTGTTGGCGCGCGCTGGAGCGGACGCATGGCGTAACGCCCGTGGCGCTTCATCCCCAGCGGCCGGGTGAGATTACGTGGGAGCTGCTCGAGGCATCGCTGACGGAGCGCACGAAGCTGGTGTCGCTGGCGACGTGCCACTACCTGACGGGCTACCGCATCGACTACGCCGCCATAGGGGAGCGCTTGCACGAACGTGGCATTCTGTTTTGCCTCGATGCCATTCAGACGCTCGGCGCGTTTCCCATGGACGTGAAGCATGTCGATTTTCTGAGCGCGGATTCGCATAAGTGGATGCTGGGCCCATTGGGCGCGGGCATCTTCTACTGCGCGCGGGAGGCGAGGGAGCAATTGAGGCCGGCCCTGCTGGGCGCCTGGAACGTGCATTCGCCGGACTTCATCCCGCAGGAGGGCATCGCATTTGAAGCAGGGGGACGGCGCTATGAGCCGGGGGCGCTCAACGTGCCGGGCATCGTGGGCATGGGCGCCTCGATGCAGCTCCTTTTGGACCTGGGTATTGATCGTATCGCCAGGCGCCTGCTCGAATTACGAAGCATATGCATCGAGGTCTTCGAGCCATTAGGATTCAATCTCATCGCGCACATGGCTGAGTCCCCAGCGGAAGCACATACAGGCATCGTCACCATGGGCCATGACGCAGCAGACGTGCCGGCGCTCTTCCAAAGGCTCAAGGAAGAGGGGGTTGTGGCTGCGCTGCGGCATGACCGCGCCGGCAAGGCCTATTTGCGCTTCAGCCCGCATGCATACAACACAGCAACCGAACTCGAGCACGCGGCCGGGGTGCTGCGGGCGAGC
>CAZLBS010000208.1:0-3059 GCA_964557505.1 uncultured Nitrospiraceae bacterium
TGCTTCAGTTCACATTCTTGTGCAATCATCACCAAAAGCCCAAGGCAATCCACTAAACGTCCGGCCGAAGGCCCGCGAAGCCATCTCCGTTAGTTAGCAAGCGCTGGCCCCGCGCGGATAGCGTGAGCGGGGGCCTTTGGTCTAATCTATTAGGCAGGCAGATTTAACGGCGCCTGCCGTTATGTGGCGCAGTTACACCTGAAAGGCCACCCTTATGAGTGAATGGAATGACAATTTGTGGAAGGCGATGGGCCTGATGTTCCGGTCGCATCCATGGCATGGCGTGCCCATCGGGGATGAAGCGCCCGAACGGGTGACGGCATACATTGAAATGACGCCCAATGACACATGCAAATACGAGTTGGACAAATCGACCGGCATCATGAAGATGGACCGGCCGCAGCTCTATTCGAGTCAGTGCCCCGTGCTGTATGGCTTAGTGCCGCAGACGTACTGCGGCGAGCGCATTGCCGAGTACTGCACGATGCGAACGGGGATGGACAATCTTGTGGGGGATGCCGACCCCTTGGATGTGTGCGTGCTGACGGAGCGGCACATTTTTCGGGGGAACATCCTCATGCGCTGCGAACCGATTGGCGGCCTGCGGATGATCGATGGGGGCGAGGCCGACGACAAGATCATTGCCGTCATGGCGGATGACCCGGCCTTCAAGCAATGGCGCGACGTCAGCGATTGTCCGGACCCAATGGTCGACCGCTTGCGCCATTACTTTCTAACCTACAAGCAAGGCCCGGATACGCCCCGGCAGGTCTGCCAAATCACCCATGTATACGGCCGCGAAGAAGCGCACGAGGTCATCAAGCGCAGCGTTGAGGATTACAATCAGCGGTATGCCGGCCTGCAGGAATTGCTCCGGGAGGCCCTGAAAGCCGAGGAGTTTCCGCCGGGCATGGGCGCTTCGACCCCGTAAGGCGCGGACCTGAATTGTGGACGCGCGTGCATAAAGAGCTATTGGTTTCGTCTCATTTGCCGGGAAGACGCGCCCTTTCTGCGTAGAACAATTGCACGGAGGATGCTGGATGATGCGGAGACCTGCCCGCTTCGCGGCGACCGCCCTTTTCATTTCCGCCGCAATCGCATGTACGACGGTGCCCGTAACGGGCCGCCGGAGCCTGCAACTCTTGCCAGAGACGCAACTGGCGGCCATGAGCGTCGACAGCTACAGCCAGGTCTTGAGCGAAGCCAAGGTCGCGACGAGCGGTGAAGCCGCGGCCATGGTGCAGCGGGTCGGCTCGAACATTGCGGGGGCGACGGAGGCCTATCTTCGGGCGCATGGCGAACCGGCGGATTATCTCGATTGGGAGTTTACCGTCATCGAGGATGACGAGACGGTGAACGCCTGGGCCCTGCCGGGCGGCAAGATCGCCGTGTACACGGGCATTTTGCCGATCGCCCAAAACGACACGGGCTTGGCGGTCATCATTGGGCACGAAATCGCCCATGCCATCGCGGGCCATGCGAACGAACGCGTGAGCCAGGCACTGGTGACGGCGGCAGGGGCACAGGGCGTGGCGGCCTTCATGCGCGACAGGCCAGAACGGACGCAGCAGCTCGTCATGCAGGGCTTGGCCCTTGGCACGACGGTTGGCGTGATGCTGCCCTACAGCCGCTTGCATGAAGCCGAGGCCGATCGCATCGGCCTCATCTTAATGGCCATAGCGGGCTATGACCCGCGTGCGGCGATCCCCTTTTGGCAGCGCATGGCCGCGGAAGGCGGAGAGCGACCGCCCGAATTCCTAAGCACCCACCCAGAACCCAGCAGCCGCATTGAAAATATCCGGCGCTATTTGCCGGAGGCCATTGCCATCTACGAACAGCAACGGCAGAAATGGGGCCAGGGCTAACCGCGCGGGCGAAGGGCATGGCACGCAGCTTAGTTCAGTGCCGCGTTTCCCGGCGCACGCGCCATGAAGGCGAGGTACTCGAGCAGGCCATAGCCGAGTTCGGCAATCGCCGACGTAAACGCTGGCCGCAAGACGATGCGCGCACGGCGCGTATAGATGCCGCCCTCGCGGGGATTCAAGATGGTGTGGTTCCAATCGTGAGCGAGGACCGGCGGCAGGCCCTCTCCCCCCCACCAATCCATGAGCGTGAGGCGGTCGCTTTCGTGCCCGGTTATGACCTGCAGAAATGCGCCATCGACGGCATTAGACCAGTAATAGGGCAACATATACGCTTTGCCGTGGTACTCCCAAATGAGGCGGCAGCGCGCACCCAAGGGATGCGTATAGGTTAAGGCAGGCTGCCCGGCTCCCCTCAGGCTGCCGCGGTCCGCCCCGCCAAAGGTGCCGACGGTTGCCAATGGGCCCTGAAAGTGTTCCCAAAACTGCACCGTGGTCTCTTGCGGCTGCGCGATGTAGCTGGCAAAGAAGATGTGGAGAAACTCCGTGCCTTCTGGCAGCGGACCAAGTATCTCGGCGGTGGTGACGATATCGATGCCTGACCCGGCAAGTTCATAGCGCACCCGGAGGTCGATGGGCCAGAGCGCATGCCTCGGAAGATAGCCCTCTCGCCTGAAGAAATTGGCCGCATACTTCGCGGGCCAATCGGACACGGGCTGCCACAAGGGCCACCAAAGGGTGACGGATGAGTCATCGGCGTCCACGATGTAGCATGGCGCCAAGCGCATTGAAAAGTTGCAGTCGGTACAGGTGTAGAAGTTGTAGTCGGGTTCGCCGTACACGCAGCAGCCGGCACTGCCGGACACTTTGGAAGACCAGTTCGCTTCCATGGTCTCGGCCTGTCCCCACCCGCCTTCCGCAACCGGATTGTCCAGCGCCGGCATTGCCTTGTGCTCGATGCGGCGAATCCCGGGGAGATACTCGCGTGTCTCGTTCGGGTGGTCCCCGTGCGCGTCGGAAACCGTCATCCGGAGATGCTCATTCTCGACAGTTACCGTAGCCCCGAAAACGGCGGAGAGGCCAGCGACGAGGCTGATCGTAGACAAAGACATGGCGTGCTTTCACCAGCGTGGGAGCGCATAGTTGTTGGCAGCAGAAGAATCCCCAAGGAGCCAGAAGGTAGCAAAAGATGCTCGC
>CAZLBS010000208.1:3159-6754 GCA_964557505.1 uncultured Nitrospiraceae bacterium
GTTGTTGGCAGCAGAAGAATCCCCAAGGAGCCAGAAGGTAGCAAAAGATGCTCGCACAGGTCCAGCCGCACGCGCCGAGAACTCACCCACAACCCAAGTTTTATAATTGCACTAGCAGAAACATAACAATGGACGCCGCGTTTGATTTGACGGCTGTGGGTGTGGAGCCGCCACGATAGGCGATGCGCTTCGGCGAAACATACCGTTCGCCAAACAAGCGCGGACCCGGCGATCTCTTGTACGTGGCCGGACCTGCATCGTGTCCTACTTTAAAGCTGCGAGCGCTATCCTCTCGGCAAGGTATCCGCCTTGGCAGGCATGAGCTTGAGCACGGGCGGCTTCGTGTAGGCGCGGCTCGGGTCAAACTTTGCGAGGGCTTCGTATCGCGGCGGTTTGCGCGCGTCGAAGTAATCGCAGGCCCGGTAATAGCGCAGATCCTTGACCCAAAGCTTGAGGTAATCCCAATCGCGGGCGAAGCGGCCGGCCACCTGCCAGGGATGGTGAATGCTGTCGAGGATGGGGCCAAAGAGTTCGCTGGGGTCGCGGAAGCATTCCCAATCGCAGTCGGTGCAGGCAGCTTTCGCGTTCATCTTCGACAGGTCGAGGTCTTCGTATTTGCCCAGGTTCTCATTGCCGCGGTAGCCGCAGGGGTAGGTGTTGCCGTCTGCCGAGTCGATGAAGAAAAAGTCGATGCCGCCGCGGCAGCCATAGGCCGATTCGCTTCCTTCGCCATACTGCTTGAACAGGGCGTAGAGGGAGGTCATCGGCGAGAAGATGCGCACCTTCGACCGGAAGTCCGGGATGGTTTCGAAAAGCCCCTTGAAGAGGGTCGCGCGTTCGGGGTCGGAGAATTTCACGATGCGGTCGTTGGCGGTTGCAGCATAGACCGCTTGGAGATCGTCTTGACGCTCGTCTGGATTCACGCTCATGGGATAGCAGCAGTTGACCGAAGTGAAGCCCATGTCGATGACCAGTTGGTAAAAATTGCGGAAGCTCGTCTTGAAGGTCTCGTAGAACTCAGCGAGGTAATCGTCGTGGCTCTGGCCCGGCTGCTGCTCGAGGTCCCACGTCGCGGGACCGCCGACGCGGCGATTGATGCCGAGATTGGCGGAGGGATACAAGCCGGCCTCGTGAAAGATGGGCAGCGCCTTTTCAATGCCTCGGATGAGCCCCTTGAAGCCGCGCATTTCTTCGTGCGTCGCCGGGTCGGCGCTGTCGACGCTGATCCAGAAATTGCGCACGGGGGTTGCGGCGAGCTTGTCGACGACCCGCTTGACACGGTCTTCCCACTGGGCGCTGTCGGGATTGCGGAAATGATAGCCGTTGGTGCCGGTCCGCAGAAACGGGATGCCCAGGCTGCCCGCGTAGCGGAGGTAGTCGTGGAGTTCGTCGACGTAGAGCAGAGGCTCTCCGCCAGTGAAGCTCAATGCCTGAACCTTGTTTTCCGCTGCTTTATCAAGCGTTCGCAGGATTTGCTCGCGCGTCATTTTCGAACGGGGAAACTTCTCGCTCACCCGCATGCCGCACTGCGGGCATTGCGCGTTGCATTGGTCCGTGTACTGAATGATGAGTTGGCCGGGCATGCGCTTGTTCATCAGCGTCTTGATGTGATGCCAGGTAATCATTCGAAATCCCCCGTTCGCGTGCAACGTCTTGCTTGAAGGTGTTGCCGTTTCCACCACAAGTTGTGGCTATTCCCTAATGCGGCGCTGTATGTTGAGTATAGTCTGCTTGTGTGGCACTAAGGCAACATTAGCAGGTTGTTAGCATTTCGTTCGACTTCTAACGGTCGGTCCCCGAACGGTCTTTGGCTAGAGCAGAACAAAGCGGCTCAACCGGCAAAGGCGCGTTGAGCCGCTTTGTTGATGGGCAAGAGCTTCGCTGGCACTATTTCACATGAATGATGCGGCGGCCATGGTGGACGTTTCCGAACATGTCGGTGGCGCGGACTTCGATGACCTGGAAGCCTTCGGGCATGTCTTCGGGCAGCGTGGCTACCCAGAGATGATAGCTCTCGCGCGCATCCGGCAGCCGCGTGCCGTACCGCTGACGGACGACCGGAAGGGTGTTGAGGTCGAAGTCTTCGCGTTTATCTTCGGGCACGCTCATGCTGAACATTTCGGCGAGCCAGGCTTCACGCTCCTTTCGGGCGACGTAAAAGGGGTCTTCGCGGACGGTGTACTCCATTTCGAGCCACTCGCCATCGCCGATGCGCATCTCGGTCTTGCAGCGCTCGGAGCCGTTGAAGACGTTGGCGACGACTTCGGTCTTGGCAGCATGCGACTGTGGAATGGCCCAAGGCGTGTGAATGGCCATCTGGAAATCTTTTGGACGGCGTGCCGCCTTGAACTCGATTTCGTAGTCTGTGCCGTCGAAGGTGATGAAGGTGTAGCCGTTCGGCGCGCCGTCGCGCATCGGGGTTTCGGGGATGCCGTAGTAGTCGATGGCGCCATCCCACCAGGAACCGGAAACGGTGACGTTGACCAGGTGATGGTGCGTCTCGCCTTCACGCTGCCAGCCTTCGGACTCGTCTAGAAAAAAGTGACGGTGGGTATGCCAGTGGCCGCTGATGCTGAAGGTGTGCGGAAAAGGCGCCAGCGCCTCGAAGATGGCACGCCGCTCTTCCACTTGCGGCAGCGGGATGTGCATCATCATCACGATCAGCCGGTCTTTCGGCGTGATGGCGAGAAAATTCTGCAGCCACTTGAGCTGGGTTTCGCCGATGCCGCCTTCGTAGCCATCGCCCTGCCAATCAACGTCCTCGAGAACGATGAAGGTTACCTTGCCTTTCTCGAAGGCATAGTACGTCGGGCCGTAGATGGCTTCGTAGGTTTCATCAGAATACTTGTCGTCATCGGCCTTGAAGTCGATATCGTGGTTCCCGAGGACATTGTAGAAGGGAATGCCGATGAGGCTCTGCAAATCATTGAGCGGCTCGAAGAGATTGAGGTTGTCGCCGACCAAGTCGCCGAGGGAGACGGCAAAGGATGCATCGGTGCCGATGAGTTCTGGCGCCACATCGTTTGCAATCCAGTAGATTTCCTGCATCGAGTAGGGTTGCGTGTCGCCGAAGAAGAGTCCCTTGAAGGTATCGCTCTCTTCACGCGGATAGAGGGGAAAGTTGATTTGGTCCGGCAGGGGGCCGGTAGGGGCGACTCCAGGATAGCGCAACTCGGGGGAGCCTGCCGGCTTGTGGATGTAGAAGAAGCGCGGCAACTGCTTGTCGTTGATGCGCGTCATGTAGCCGACGGGCTTTACGACATGAATAATCGTGTCATCCGTGACGGGCAGTTCCCATCGCCCGTCCGCATCTGTCTTCACGACATCGAGGCCGTTTGAGACTACGACATCAGCAACGCCCTGCTCGCCCTCGTCGAGCGCAGCGTTTTTGTTTGCATCGACATAGACCATGCCACGCGCAACTTCCTGCGCGTGCGCGGCCATGCTCACAAGCACGGCCAAACCAAGTGCCCACCGCATAGATATTGTCTCCTGATATTGAGGCGCCCCAGCCAACGGCGCAGACGGTACGCGTTCGATGCTAGGAGTGTGTTAGGCGGCGGCCCAAGTTTTCCGGACGAAGCTCAAGCCGTTG
>CAZLBS010000209.1:0-6726 GCA_964557505.1 uncultured Nitrospiraceae bacterium
CAATCCCGGCCGCCGCCTGAGCGGGGCCGGGATTGGGGGTATGCGTGGTGCGTGAAGTCTGTTAGAAACGGAGACTAGAAGTCTGCGCCAAGGATGCCGCCCACGCTGCGCGCAATCGGACCGTTCACCGGCGCCTCGCCTTGGTCGTCGTAATTAAGGAAGTCGACGTGGCCGTCAAGGTACAGGACATTCGAACCGCCCGGTACGTGGTTGAAGCTGGCGACGTCGGTAGCAACGGTATCCGGCATCACCCATACTTCACTCTGACCTTGGGCAGAAGCAGCAGGATTGTTGATGTCGGTGATAAGGAAGCGCTCGATACCTTCGCGGAAGCGGAAGACCGTGTTGCTGCCTACGCCAGTGTTGCCGCTCGTTCCGTTGCCGAAGCCGGCGCGAACCGTGGCGTCATCATCGATCGCGAGCTCGATATTTTCAAACTGGTTGGGACCAGCCCCGCCCGTGATGATCGTGGCAACGCTTCCAAGGATGTTGTCCTCTCCTGTGAGGCCCACTGAACCCGGCTCAAGGAGATCGCCCACCTGAACAGGAACTGTGTCGCTGCTGCTCAGGCCGGGGCTCGCCCCGATGAACCCACCCAGAAGGGTGTAGGTGCTAGCGGCTGTAACGTCCGCAGTATTCGGCTCGGCGCGGTCGATGACAAAGCCGATATAGACGTAGCTGGCATCACCAACCGAGCGTCCGCGGGTGAGCGACGGGGCCGAGCCATCGTCGCCGACGCAGGGAGCTGCGTAATCATTCTGGCCGGTAACCGGATTGATAAGCGATTCGAGATCGTCGTTACCATCCGACGGGCATATGAGAATGTTCGGGTCGGTCAAGTACTCCGGATAAATACTATAGGTCTTAGCCGAAATAGAAACCGTACCATACACTGACAACAGCGGACCGCCCTGTGCGTCACAGTCAACATTCTGTTCATCAGTGATTTCGATAGCAGGCCAACGCTCGCCACGCGACTCGTTGGAGTACATCTTGTAGACAAGACCCCATTGCTTGAGGTTGTTCTGGCAGCTGGCGCGGCGTGCGGCTTCGCGCGCACGGGCAAGCGCCGGCAAGAGAATCGCGGCCAAAATGCCAATGATGGCAATAACGACAAGAAGCTCGATAAGGGTGAAGCCCTTACGATTGGTGCGGTAGCCCGACATGGCTATCCTCCTTTGGTTTCATGAATGCTTGGGTCATGCGAGAAACGGACTCGATGAATCACGACACTATAATTTTGGAGTTCCGGCTCCCCACTCACGTCTGGTTGCCCGCGAGGGGCCGGCTCCCGCATACGCACCACGCGCTGCGTGGCGCAGAGCATACCGCATGTTGGCCTCGTTTGCAAGCAATTTTTCGGCGCACAATTCGCATAACTCGCCCAATGTTAACGATTTGCAACGGCAGCATTTTATTCCCGCCAGACACGGCAAAAGGGCCTGCCGTATGGGCAGGCCCTGTGTAGGAGATGCGTACCGGGCACGCTCGGCAATTAGCGCGAGTAATACTCGATAATGTACTGCACGTTCACGGGGATTTCGAGATCGATTTCGTAGGGGATTTCGAGGACGCGGCCGCGGTGGTTGGCGCGGTCGAGTTCAAGCCATGCGGGCACGACCAAGCTCTCGGCGCGTTCCATGTTGGCCTCGAAGACGGGCGACTTGCGGCTTTTCTCGCGCACCTCGATGACATCGCCCCGCTTGACCGCGCGGGCGGGCGCGTTCACCTTCTTGCCATTAAGCAGGAAGTGGGCGTGCACCACCAATTGCCGCGCCTGTTGGCGCGTGCGGGCGAAGCCCAGCCGGTAGATGACGTTGTCGAGCCGGGTCTCGAAGAGCTGCAAGACGACGATGGAGGTGTTGCCGCCGCGGCGCTTGGCCTCCATCACGTATTTGCGCACCTGCGCCTCGCGAAGCCCGCCGTAGAGATATTGCAGCTTCTGCTTCTCTTGGAGGTGCATGCCGTAGTCGGACAGCTTGCGGCGCTGGGTGGGGCCATGCTGCCCCGGGGGAAAGCTGCGCCGCTGAAACGATTCGTAGCTGCCGCCGACAAATACGCCCAGCCGCCGGCTGACCTTGGTCATCGGTTTAAAGGTGCGGCCCATAAGAAATCCGGTCTCCTTCTCTCTTTCGTGCGCCGCTACAGCTTCTTGAGCGCGGCAAGGTTCATGGCCACTTGGCCCCAATTGACGACGTTCCACCAATTCTCGATGTATTCCGAGCGGCGGTTTTGATACTTCAGGTAGTAGGCATGTTCCCAAACGTCGATGCCGAGAATGGGCATGATGCCCCACTGCGTGAGCTTTTGCTGATTCTCGCCCTGCAGAATGACGAGGCGGCCATCCATGGGGCGGTAGTGCAAGAGGCCCCAGCCGCTGCCTTCGACCGAGCCGGACGCCGCGGCGAATTGCGCCTTGAACTTGTCGAAGCTGCCGAAGTCGCGGGCGATGTGCTCGGCCAATTCGCCCTCGGGCTCGCCGCCGCCGCCATTGTCCGCCGGGGCCATGACCTTCCAGAACATGGAATGCAGAAAATGGCCCCCGCCATTGAAGGCGCACTTGCGCGCCCAGTATTGCGTCATGCCGTAATCGCCATTCGCACGGGCCTCGGCCATGGCCTTCTCAGCCGCGTTCAGCCCGCGCACGTAGCCGGCGTGATGCTTGCTGTGGTGCGTCTCCATCGTAAGCGCGTCGATGTACGGTTCGAGCGCGTCGTAGGCATAGCCCAATTCGGGCAGGGTATGTTCGGTCAATTCGCCGCCGCCTTCAACGGCCGCCGCGTGGGCCATGCCGGCGCCTGCCAATGGCGCGCCAATCACGCCCAAAGCCGATGCCATGGCGCCTTGCGTCATAAATGTCCGCCGTGAATGTGTCATAACAAAACCTGCCTTTCTGTGGAGCCCTGCTACCTTGCCTCTCGAAAAGCCAAAAAAACGCGGCACCGGCAGCCGGCGCCAGATAATCACTGCCTGCCTGACGTATGGGGCCCATTCGAAAATGGAGCAAGACCGTACTGCTGTGGGCGCCCGCGCACAAACGCCGTATTATAGCACCCGGCCAAGAAAGACGCAAGCCTTCGCCGCGCATGAAGATAAGCGGCTAGCGGGCATCTCCGGTAACCGTTACGACGACCTGCCGCTCGCGGGGGCGGATGTCGCACTCGATGTGGAAAATCTGCTGCCAGGTTCCCAGCATGAGCCGCCCTTCTGAGACGGGCACGGTCAACGAGGGGCCCAGCAGCGTGGCTTGAAGATGCGAGTGAGCATTGCCGTCATTCCAGGCCTGCTCGTGTCCATAGTCCCGGCTCGGCGGCACGAGCCGGTCGAGCATGTCGGGAAAGTCTTGCTGCAAGCCCGGCTCGAATTCGATGGTGCCGATCGACGCCGTGCTCCCAATATTGAAGATGTGCACGATGCCGTGGTCCACGCCCGAAGCCGACACAATTTTCTGCACCTCTTTAGTGATGTCTTGCATCTCGCCGTGAGCGCGTGTCGTCAATTCGATGGTATCTTGATGCGTCATGTCCCGCGTTATCCTTTTCAAGGGGGCCTAGCGTTGCTTATTGTAGAGTCAGGCGGCTGGCGATGGCCATATGCCTGGGCGATGGCCATGGCCCCTCGCGCTGACCATGTGACCAATGCTCGAAATAGACCCTTCCAACCCGATATCCTGAGGCTTATGAACGACTGGTATGATCCCGAGGAGCAACGTGTGAGTGATGAAACGCTGCAGCAAGCCGAAGCGTTGCGGCAGTTGGCCGAGACCAAGCTGCTCGCGGCCTTCGTCGGGTCTGAGTCGGACCTGATGCTGGCCGAGGCGCGCGATGCGCTCATTCATGCCGAGACCCTGCGGCCAGGATACGGCGCGTGGCGGCTCGCCTGCCTCGCGGCCCACACGCGCAGCCATGAACTCTGCGAGCGATGGCTGAGGCGGGCCCATCAACACGGCATGCTCCCGGAAGTCGAGAAGCTGGACACGGATCCCTACTTGCGGTTCGTCCGCGATACGCACTGGTACCGCGACTTCATCGAATCGCTCGGCGCATAGGCAGACCGCGGACCGAACCGCGAGGAACCCCGCAGTTATGGCGCGTTACGACACGGTGGCGATGGCCGCCGACATTCCGGATGGCAAGGCCAAAGTCATTCAAGTGGGCGATGAGTATGTCGCCATCTTTCACGTGAACGGCACATTTTACGCGATGACCGATACCTGCCCGCATGCCGGGGCGCCACTGTCCGAGGGCATCGTGGACGCGGCCAGCCTCCGGGTTACCTGCCCGTGGCACGGCTGGACGTTTACGCTCGACCCAGACGACGACACGCCCCCGGCAGACCTCATCTGCAAATACCGCGTGCATGTCGAAAATGGCGAGTTGAAGCTCGAAGCTGTTTCGCCCTAGCTGCATTTCTGATAGAATACGCGGTTGTAAGAAAGGGGGATACGATGGCCTACATCGTCGCCGAGCCGTGCATCAAGTGCAAATACACGGAATGCGTCGAGATTTGCCCCGTCTCATGTTTTCACGAAGGGGCGAACATGCTGGTTATCGACCCGGAAGAATGCATTGATTGCGGCGCCTGCGTGGATCCCTGTCCTGTGCAGGCGATATTTCCCGAGGCCGAGCTTCCCGAAAAATGGGCAGAGTACGCCGAATTGAATGCCCAGTACGCTCAGGTATGGCCGGTCATCAGCATGAAGAAAGACGCGCTGCCGGCGGCAGACGAAGCAAAAGACATTTTGGATAAAAGGAGCGACCTCGACCCCGCGCCTGGCGAAGGCGACCCAGACGGAAACAGCGTTACGTTTTACTAGTGCCTGTCATCTTCGCACCGGGGCCGCGGCGCCTCTTTGAAAGGAGGCCCGCATGAAAGCCAGTGTACACCTCAAAGAATTGCTCGAAGACAACACGATAGCGGCCGCGCCCCAACTGGTCTATCCAGAGGGCGGCGAAGGCGCGCTGCGCTGCGTGGCCTGCGGCCACCGCTGTTACATCAAGCCGGGCAAAGCAGGCATTTGCAAGGTACGCTTCAATCGCGGCGGGCAATTGCGGGCGCCGGGCAATTATGTCGCCGGCCTCCAGGTCGATCCCATCGAAAAGAAGCCCTTCTTCCATGCCTTCCCCGGGCGCGATGCCTTGTCCTTTGGCATGCTGGGCTGCGACTTCCACTGCTCGTATTGCCAGAACTGGGTGACCAGTCAGGCCTTGCGCGACGAGCGGGCCATCGCCTCGCCATACTTTGTCACCCCAGAGGAACTCATCCAGCATGGCCGCCAACACAATACGCCCGTGGTGGTCAGCACGTATAACGAGCCGCTCATCACCGCCGACTGGGCCATGCGCGTCTTTGAGGAAGCGCGCGACCATGGCATGGTGTGCGGATTTGTGAGCAATGGCAACGCGACCCGGGAGGTGCTGGAGTATCTGCGGCCCGCGGTCGATCTCTACAAGATCGACCTCAAGACGTTTAACGACAAGCGCTACCGCAAACTCGGCGGCGTCTTGAAGCATGTCTGCGCTGCCATCGAAATGACCAAAGCCATGGGCTTCTGGGTCGAAATCGTCACCCTTCTCGTACCCGGTTTCAACGATTCCGATGGAGAACTCACCGAGATGGCGCGCTTCATCAAGAGCGTGTCTCCGGAGATCCCTTGGCACATCACGGCCTTTCATCCCGACTACAAGATGGAGGGTCCGCCGCGCACCCGGGCCGATCAGTTGATCCGCGCCAGCGGCATCGCCAAGGCCGAGGGGCTTCAGTTTGTCTATCCCGGCAACTTGCCCGGCATGGTGGGCGGGCGCGAAGACACGCATTGCCCCAACTGCGAGGCCACGGTCATCCGCCGCCGCGGGTTCCTCGTCAGCGAAAACCGCATGCGCGGCAACTGCTGCCCCGACTGCGGCCATACCATTCCCGGCGTGTGGGAAAAGCGCGCCCCAACTGTCAGCACCGGGTTAGCAAGGCCACGCGCACTCCGGCTTTAGGCCCCGGGGCATGTGCGCGCGGGCGCTGGCGCGGGCCGTGCACTCCCCAATCGCTACGAGCCCCAGCCCAGTTTGAGGACGCGATCGGCGTTGCTCCAGAGAAACTTCTCGACCTGGGCGCTGGTGAATCGCGCCTCGAGCCATTGGCGGACGTTGTTGTAGTCGCGCGGGGATTTCCAGTCACGGGGCGGACCGGTGCTGCCGTCGAAGTCGCTGCCGAAGGCGACGCAGTCTTCTCCCCCATGCTCGACGATATGCTCGACGGTCTTGAGCACGATCTCGTGGGCGTCTTTCAGCTCGGGCTTGTTGAGCCAATACGTCATGGCAATGACGCCGATGACGCCGCCGCTCTCAGCTACGGCGCGGATGTCTTCGGGGGTCGGGTTGATGTCGGCAGGGCAGTACTCATGCACCCCCACGTGCGAGAAGATGACCGGGCGCGACCGATCGCTCTGGCGCCACATCTCGTAGACATCGCGGCGGAATTGCTGCGAGCCATGGGTCAGGTCGACGACCATGCCCACCTTCCACAAGCGCTCGACCAATTCGCGGCCCCATTCGGTGATGCCCTCATTCGGATCGAACTCCTGCCGGAAGCAGCCCAGCTTGCGCAGGAAGATGTCCTCGGGGATGGCGTTCACGCACCAGCAGGCCTCGTTGCGGTACATGTGCGGGATGATCATGTGCGCGACGCCGCGGGCCGCGAACTCCTCGACGCAATCGAGATTGCCGCCGAGGT
>CAZLBS010000210.1:0-6711 GCA_964557505.1 uncultured Nitrospiraceae bacterium
GGGCTCTTCCACATAAGCGGCCACATCGCCGGGATAGGTTACGATTTGAGCCCCCGCGCCTTCGCTCATGTTCGACGCAACAAGGTGCGTGCAGGTCATGAAGCTGGCTCCGCGGGCAATGTGCGTCTCGACAGCCCCTTGCCGCCCGTTGATCCACACCAGCACCTCCGCCCCGCGCAGCGACGGCACGCTGAAGCTGGGATAAAAGTAGCCGTCGTAACAGGTAATGACGGCCAGTCGGCCGAAATCCATGTCGAACACGGCGTAGCCATCGCCCAGCGCCATCGTATTCTCGCCGCGCTCGCCTTCTGCCGCGGGCCAGCCATAGGCGGAGTCAGCGCCAACGGCGGGATGCGTCTTGCGGTAGACGCCTTCCAGCTCGCCCGCGCGAGAGATGACGAGCGCGGTGTTGGCATAGGTGCGCGGCTCGGGCGGGTGGGCAATGGGATGGTCATCGAGGAATTCCCATCCGCCAATGACCAGATTCACGCCGTAACGCTCGGCCTTTTGGCACAACTCGCTGACAAGCGGCGAGGGTTGCTTGAAACTGCCAAGCACGTATTCGGGAAAGACGATGAGGTCGAGCTTGTCTTGCCGCGCGCGCTCAAGCCAAGGGTCGAGAGCCGTCAGGACGGCCAAGCCATCCGGACCCGTGGGAAGCGCGGGCATCTGAACCGCGGCAACGCGAGCCGTTTCTTGCTGCTGCGTGAGCGGTTCCACGAGCCCCGGCTCGATGATCAGCACGTCCCGTTCCGGATCGTCTAGGGCTTCCAGGCGCTCGACCCTTGAGAACGTGAATTCATCGACTGCCGTGAGCAAGAGCTTGTCGCCGGCCCGCATGGCGTCCGATTCCGGCGTAAACGGTATGCCCGCGCTGGCGAGGAGTTGCTCGCGCGCTTCCCGGGATGGCCGCGGCACGCGAACCCCTGCAGGATCATACTCGCCGTACTGTTCCCACACCTTCCAATGATTGCTCAGCGCTTGGTATGCCTCGGGTTTGCGTTGATAGTACGTTGCCGCTTCGACCCGTGCCGTTCGAACGTTGGCCATCGAGACATCTTGAATGAGCATGGCAGGTTCGCCAAGCGGGGCAATCGCGGCGACGGCGGGCGGCCGCCCCCACTCGACAAGCATGGTGCCGCTGCCCTCGGCGGAATTAACCGATGCTACCTGCATGATGTTGCTGGCGGCATGGGTTTTTGCAATGTAACTGGGGACGGCCGTGCTGCTGTCGTTGGCCCAAATCACCGTTTCGGCGCCTCTCAGGGCGAGCGCACGCCATGCCTCGGCGTAATTGCCGTCATTTCCCAGGAGAAATCCCACGCGGCCGAAGTCGAGGTCGAACACCGGAAATTCCTTGCCGGTGGTCATGATCCACTCCGGGTCACCGGCCTCGGGAGGCCATGCGTGTCCCGCGTCCGTATCGCCCCCGTGCACCTTGTAATAGCGCCCGGCGAGATTGCCCAGACGGTCGAACAGCAGATACGCATTCGAGAAATTGCCTGCGGCGTCGAGGACTTCATAGGCGCCGATGGCCACATAAATGCTGTGGCGCCGGGCAGCGTCGGCGATGATGGCGCTGTGGGGGCCGGGCGTCTGGATGAGGCCCAGGTAGCGCTCGGGCAGACAGACGAGATCCGCTCCCGCTGCTGCCGCACGCGCCACGTAGCCCGCCGCCACCAGGGCCGGACTCTTCACCGTGCTCAGCGGCTCGCCCCATTCCCAAGTGTTGTCGAGTTGAACCAGGGCTAGCCGGAATTGCGTCGTCTGCACTTGCTCGTCCGAGAGGGGGGTCGCCATCCCGGTTTCGGCCTGTGCACCATGCCCCCACCATAAGAGCATCGCCATCATCAACAGGGCCAGCGTGCGCATGGGTTCAGGTTCCTGTGGTTTCCGCGGTTTCTTCCGCCACTGCCTCGAAGCGCAAGAGCGTCACACTCTGCGCAGGAAACGAAAATGAGGGCGGCACGCTTGCCAGGGCAGACGCTTCCCACGCGTTGGCGTCGTGCGCCAGGACGTACGCCGTTGCCGCCGCACCGGCAACGCCTTCTTCCCTGTTCACGTCAAGGGTTGCCGTCATGGCAAAAGGCAAGGGATTCACGACGCTCAGCGTCATGATGCGCTGGGTCTCATCCGCCGCGGCAATGGCCTGAAGGGGGGACATGCGACCTGCCAGCGGGATGATACGGTCCGCGAACCACTTGCGGTGAAGTTGCCAACACGCCCCGGCTGGCGTCAGCTCAGCGGCGCCATAGCGCAGCTTCATGAGCGCATGGGTTTCAGGCTGGGGTATATTCGGTCTGCCTTCAAGTCCCGCGGCTTCCATCATCTCAGCATGCAGCGCAACCGCCGCGCCCAAGGCATCGGATGCCGTGTCTGGGCCGCCAAAAAGCGTGAAGGCCGAGGGCGCCCCGCGCTTGGGTGCTGCCTTAGCGGGCATTGCTTCATGTTGGGCGCGCTGCCCGTGGAAGGCGCCTGTCAGAATCGGGGTTGTCGAGGCTGTCTCCGAGATAGCCGCTTCCAGCTGTTGCCGCTCGAATTCGAGCATTTCGCTTGACGCTAGCCATATGGCAGCGGCGGGCGCTCCGCTGGCGAGCTCCCATCGGATAGCCTCGAGGCCTGCTTCCCTTGCGAGTGCATCGGCTTTGCGAGCGGCTGCAGCGGCCGCGCTGGGGGTGATGCGCTGGGGGTCCAACACCAGGCCCGCCTGCGCTCCCGTCGCGTTGCACAAGGCCATAAACTCCCGCATGCTGAAATCGCTTGCTTCCCCGCCCGGCACATGCCCTGTGTGCGAAGGAGGCCGGTTGTCCAGATTCTCATCGGTATTTTCCCAATGCTGTTTCGACATGCCTTCGGCAGGCCAAAACAACACTGAAGGCTGCAAGTCCGCGAGATGCTCGAGGGCCTGCTTGCGAAAGCCGTCTTGATGGCTGGCCGGCATGAGCGAGATGCCGCCGATCTCGAGCGTGCCTTCGCCGCTGACTTCCACTTCGAATTGCCCTTCTTCCGTGCTGCCTGTGGGTGCAAAGGAAAACGGCAGTTTGGTGAAGCCTGCTCCTGAAGCCTCGAGATCGGCTTCGCCCATGTTCTCTTGGCCAGCGCCCCAGCGCAGCGACACGCGGAGCGCCAGGCTTTCATCGCCTTTCGTGATAACGCTCCCCTCGTAACGCTCGCCCTCGCGCAGCGGAATGCCGCCTTGCACAAAACGCACGGTTTCGTCCTGCTCGAGCGAGACGTGGAGCGTGCGCGAGGTCATCCAATCGGGGCTGAATACGGAGCGCACCGCGTCATCGGGCGCCTCGGTGTACCAAGGTGAATCCGGGCTGCCTGGAGCAAAGAAAAATTTGCGCCCCTGCAGAAGTTCTGCCCAGAGGCCGCCGTAGACGCCGCCTGTGCCTTCCGGCAGGGTCAGGCTGAAGAAGCCGCTTGGAAGCTCGCGGCCATGCTCGGAGGCGCCGAGGACAAGTTCTAGAGCCAATTCGCTGGGCTCAGCGCGCTCGATGGCTAGGTCATCAAACCATGCGGCGCCGCGTGCGGGGGTGAATGCCTCTGTGTCGCCGTCTGTCCCTAAGGCACATTGCCACACGGCGCTTGTGGTATTGCCGGAGAAGAAGAGCGCCTCGACGGGTTGCCAATCCTGCGTTCCGGAAATGGGAGGCGTCATGCCGCCTTCGAAACCGGCGATGCCGAGGCGCGCCCCGGCGGCGGGCGCCGCTTGCACGCCTTCCGTCCGCACCCACCCCGTGATTCGGTAGAGCGCGTTGGGCTCCAGCGGTTCGCCCGGCCTGCTTGTTCATAGCGGTAGACGCCGGGCTCCGCATCGGCGGCAGGTTTCCACGCGGCCGGCATCGGGGGCGCGGCTGTTTCGAAGTCGAGATTCGCCGGGGGCAAGACCTGCGCCGCCGCGAGACACGCTGTGGCCAGCACGCTGACCACGCCAAGGCTATATGCGCGCCATTCCACGCCGCGGCTACCGGGCCAGCGGTCCGCCGCGAGGCATGATGCCCGTGCCGCCCGAAGGACGCGGCGAAGGCAGGTTGTCTTCGTAGGCCTCGGTTTCGACCTCATACTCCGCCCGCAGTTCGTCCATGGCTTTGGCATACAGAAGATCGGGAAGGAGCAAGGGTTTCGCCTCCTGCAGCGACAGGCGGACAGGAGGCGTGTAGTCTTCGACCACGCCGACGAAATAGGAATTGGGCACTTCCACCGTCTGCTGGCGTCCATTGGGGAGGCGCACCTGCCGTGGTCCGCCGGCAATGACGACGGGGCCCAAGACATCGCCGCTTCGCAAGCCGGCTGCCTGGTCCCAGAAAGAGCGCATGTGCCGCAAATCGGGCCGGTTCGGGATGGTCTGCTGCAAGGTCTGCGCTTGCTGCAGGGTGTATTCACCGCGAATGGCGTCGATGCTTTGGCCGCTCAAGAGCTGGTCCCGTGCCGCCATCGCCAGTTGGTCGACATTGCGGAGATTTTGCGGGAAGAGCAGGCCATCCACCGTAATGGTTTCCGGACGGAAGAGCTGGTCTTTTCGAATCTCATACTCGCGCCGGTACGCGTCGTCGTCAAACATGGCGAGCAGTTCTTCCTCGGTCGCGCCCAGCCCATAGTTGCGGCGAATGTACTCCAGAACCGCGGCTTCCCGAAGCATGTCGACCCGGGTTTGTTCGATGCCCGCATTCAGCATGGCCTTCATCGTTTCCAGGCCTTCTTCATCCGTGTCGAGCAGGCTGGGGTCGGTCACGGGGCGGATGTCCACTACCTCTTCGTTCTCGGCGAAATAGCGCTGCGCCGCCTGCTCGGGCGACACGGGATTCCAGCCGTCCTCTTGGTATTGCCGCGCGAGATCGAGCTTGATGCGCTCGGAGATGTAGCGGTCAAGCGCCCGGCGCACGTCGCCTGGCGTGCGGAGATTGGGTTTGGAGCGCGGCGGCAATTCCCGGATCCACATGCGCAAGTCGCCGCGGGTGATTGGATCGCCTTGCATTTCGCCGATGACGATGCTGTCTTCGTCGACCAACGCCCCGCAGCCAGATACGGCAAGGGCGCCCGCCGCGAGCAGACACAGCAGACTGCCCCTGCGCAGCGTGGCATGAAGGTGATTGCGGCAACAGCGTAAGCAAGCGGTCATGGTGCGCCCTATCCAAACAGTCCCGGAGTGTAGCACGCGATGGCGCGGGCATAAAGGCGCCCTGGCGGCATGCATCTTCTTCGGGGCAAACGCATCGCGGCCGCATCTTGCTGACGGTTTGCTCAGGCGTGGCCACCGGAGGCTTCCGTGGCATAGCACGTCATGATGTAGGGCCAGCCATATTCCGAAGCCATCATGTCGCGGTAGGCTTGCGCCCCCTCGCCATGCCGTTCGAAGGCGCGGTGCTCGAGCGTCACCTGGGTCATGCCGGGGTGCGGCTCGTCAAACGTGACCACAACCTCGGAGGCCTTTTCAACGTTTGGAATGGGCTCACGCTTGGCGCTGATCTGCCAATTGAATACGATGCGCGCCGGCGGGGCGTATTCGGCAACCGTGCCCCAATGGATGGTAAATCCGCCGGGGCCCATTTCCACGCAAAAGCCGCCCACCCGAGGCTCGATGCCGATGTGCTCGAGCACCTCTTGCGACCAGGTATAGGCGGCCGGCCACCACGTGCCGAATTCCGAAACGAAACGATTGAACGCGGCATCGGCCGGCAGCGCGATTTGCTGCTGCACGAGAATGGTTTCCATGGAAAGGCTCCTCTCAAGCGTGGGCTTTAGTCGAGTGTAGGGGCTTGCGCATAAACGTCGACGCGCCGGCCATGGCGTGGCTGCACGAGAAAGGGCATGACAGCCGCTGCGGGGTTGGTCTCGGCGGCAAGCCAACGGCGCAGCAATGCAGCGAGCGTCTTGGCATCGCCCAGCGCCCGGTGCGCCGTTTGATGGGAAACGCCCTCGTGCGCCGCCAGCGTGGCCAACTGATGATTGGCGACGGGCAACTTCAGGCGGCGGGCGTAAGCCAGGCTGTCGACGATATAGAGCAACGGGGCTGTCCCCGCCCCATTCAAAAATGCGGCATTTAGAAAGCGGCAATCAAACGCGGCATTGTGCGCAAAGAACAGGGCGCCTTCACCACTCCATCGCACAAACGTCTCCACCGCGTGCAGGGGGGCGCCTGCTTCGGCAAGCATCCCGTCATCGATGCCGGTGAGCGCCGCGACCTTGGCGTCCAGCGGACGGCCGGGATTGGCGAGGCACTGAAATGTCTCGGACGATTCATCCTGCAATGAAAAGCGCACCGCTCCGATTTCAATGATGGCGTGATGCACCGGGGAAAACCCGCTGGTTTCCAGGTCGAAAGCGATGAGATCCGGCAAGGCTATTGAAGACGGCAAGGGCATGGCCTGGCGGCAATTCTCCGGCAATGTGGCAAGTTCTTAAGCACTTTGACCATACCATTTTCGGTCCGTGTGAAAATCTCATGAGCATCAGGGCAAAGGGTGGATTTTTCGGGTACAACTCCTCTGGGACGCAAGGGCGGGGAACGCCGAGAGAGGAGACAAGCCATGATCGCAGGGCGCGCGGCAACGCTGTTGATAGCCATTGGCATGCTGGGCGTGCCAGCGCTTGCTCAGAACGCGGGCGAGCAGCCGCTGGGGCCCGCGCCCGAACTCCCACTCGAGGAGCGGGTATTCGAGCAGCACGTGGCAAAGCAGGCCCCGCTCTCCGTAGATGCCAGCGACC
>CAZLBS010000211.1:0-1789 GCA_964557505.1 uncultured Nitrospiraceae bacterium
CGTCGACCACGCGCGGCCCCGAGCTGACGGTTGGGTAGACCTTGCGGCCTTCACGCACGACCTGGCCAGCGGCTGGCCGCTGTGCAATCACGTGATACCGCGGCACGCTGTCGCTTTCGCGCTCGGTCTGCTCGCCAGGCTCCAGCCCGGCTTCGGCCAGCACGAACATGGCGTCCGTTATCGAGCGCCCCGACAGGTCAGGCACTTCCACGAGGTTGCCGCCGGAAACGGCTTCGTTGAAGACGTAGAAGCCCGCCAGCGCCATCACCGCCGCCACGAGCAGGCCGGCGACGCTCCACGAGAAGCCCCACCAGAGAAACCGAAACACAAAGACGGTTACGGCGAGGATCGCTTCCGCAATCGCGTCAAGAAAAAACCGTCCGGACCATCGGCGCGCGGAAGGATGCGGTACTGACCGCGGTGAGTTTTCCACGGCATCAGCCATTCCGGACCATCCTCCAACAGGACCTGCCGTTCGGCCAGAATGGGCTTGATGACATCTTCAGTCTCCTCTTGGGTAAAGGTGCAGACGCTATAGACGATGACGCCATCATCCTTGCAAAGGGCAATTGCGGATCGCAAAAGCGCGCGCTGCGTTTCGGCGAGGCGGGCAGCGTCTTCCGGTCCTGCGCGCCGCTTGAGATCAGGATGACGCCTCAGCGTGCCCAGTCCGGTGCATGGCGCATCCAGCAACACGTAGTCGAAGGGGCCTTCAAATGGCGCCGCGGAGCCGTCTCCCGCTACCGCATGAATGCCCGGATGACCCAGGCGGGTTGCCTGCTGCTGCAATGAACGCAGGCGTCTGGGTTGCAGGTCCATTGCGATGACCCGGCCCTCAGGGCCTATGCATTCCGCAAGGTGCGTGCTTTTGCCCCCTGGGGCCGCGCATATGTCCAGTACGCAGGCGGCGGGGTCAGGCGCCAGCAGATGTACAGCGGCCATGCTGCCGCAATCCTGAATCGAGAAATGGCCTGAACGGAACAAGCTGAGCCGCTGCGGCGGCGGGCCATCCAGATAGCGGAGCGCCTCCGGGAATGGCTCTACCGGCTCGGTCAGGCAATTGGCCGACGCGAGGCGCTTGGCAAGCGCTTCCCGATTGAGCAAGCGCACATTGGCCCTGAGCGATAGCGGGGGTTCGCTCGCAGATGCCAAGCAGATTTGCTCCGCCTTCTCTGCACCGAACTGCGTCAGCCAGCTTGAAACCAACCATTGGGGCAGGGAGTACCGCAAGGCGAGCCATTCCGCGCCCTTGCTGTCCTTGTCCGAAAGCGGGATGGCGTCGAGCGTTTGGGGAATCCGCTTCAAGACCGCGTTGGTTAGCCGCGCCGTGCCCGCGTGTCCGTGCTTTTTTGCGAGTTCAACGCTGGTATGCACCATAGCGGGAAAGGTCACTTGCCCGCAGAACAGCGCTTGAAACGCCCCCATGCGCAGAATGGTTTGAATCGGCGCGGGCAAACCGCTGAAGGGTTGTGTGAGGCGTGTCTCGATCGCATGCTGACACAACCGATCGTTTCGCAGCGTGCCATACACCAGTTGCGTGAAGAAGCGGCGGCCCCGGTCGCTCAGCTTAGCACGTCGAATTTTCCGGTCGATGGCTTCCTCGACATGGGCGCCTCTCGTCTCGATACGAAGAAGCGCTTCTATGGCCGCATCGCGGACAGGATCTACAGGCATGGAAACTGATACGTCACGCCGAAGGGGGCGCGGTGAAGCGATCGCCGGGAACGACCTCGGCGCCGCGCAAGTAATCCGCTACAGGCATGGCTCGCTTGCCCGGAGGCTGCAACAT
>CAZLBS010000211.1:1799-6702 GCA_964557505.1 uncultured Nitrospiraceae bacterium
GCGCCTTGTCGCCTGTTGCCACGATGAGGCGGCCGTCGTCTACCGCGATGACTTGCCCCGGTTCAGCGCCGCCGCCGCCTTCGACGATTTCGGTTCGGAGAATCTTGCAGACTTGACCACGCCAGCCCGCCTGAGCCGCGGGCCAGGGCTGCGCGCCCCGGACAAGGTTGTGCAGCTTTTCGGCCGGCTCGCTCCAAATCATGGCGCCATCTTCCTTGCGGAGCATCCCGCAATAGGTCGCGCCTTCCTCTTGCTGCTCCTCGAATTCCGCTTCGCCGCGTTCAACCAAGCTCACGCCCCGGGCCAGCATCCGCCCGCCCAGTTCGGCAAGGCGGATAGACAATTCGACGGCCGTTTCATTCGGGCCTATTTCCGTGCACTCCTGTTCCAAAATGGGGCCAGAGTCCATCTCGAGCGTAATCCGAATCGTGGTGACGCCCGTCGTAAGCTCGCCGTTCAACACGGCTGATTGAATGGGGGAAGGTCCCCGGTACTTGGGCAACAAGCTGGGGTGCATGTTGAGGAAACCGTGGGGTACGGCATCGAGAATGGGTTGCTTCAGGATGCGGCCATACGCCGCCAAGGTGCAGATGGCTGCACCCGTGTCCTTCAACCAGGCCTCGAAGGCGCCGTCATTGAGCTTGGCAGGTTGTTCGACGGGTATGCCGTGGGCCTCTGCCCATTGCTTTACAGGCGGCGGCTCGAGCTTTTTGCCGCGGCCCTTGGGTTTGTCGGGCTGGCAGACAGCCGCTACCACGTCATGAGCTTCATGCAATGCGGCAAGCGATGGCACGGCCAGTTCGGGGGTCCCGAAGAATACGACGCGCATGCCTCCGGCGGCCTAGGTGTCGCTCAGCCCAGGAATGTCAAGCCCGCCTGTCACTTCTTCCATGCGGGCCTTCATCATTTCCTTCGTCTTTCGCACCGCGTCGTTGAACGCGGCCTTCACCAGTGTTTGCAGGGTTTCCGGATCCTCCCGGTCTATAATCGCGGGGTCAATGGCGACCGAGAGCACCTCTTGTTTGCCGTTTATCACCACGGTCACCAACCCGCCTCCCGAGCTGGCTTCAACCGTTTCATGCGCTAGCTCTTCCTTAATGGCCTCGATCTTGCCTTTGATTTCCATGACCTGTTTCATCATGTTAGCCATATTGCCAAGATTGCCGATACCTTTTGGAAACATGCGAACTCCTTCGCTGCAGCAGCAAAGCCGCGATTGGCGCGCCTGATCGTTGAATGCGACAGTATACGCGGGCGCCTCGGCAGGCGGCAATGAAGCCGCATTCGCCAATGCTGCGGGGAGGCGGAAACAGCGGAATGCTTCTCGGGTATAGGGACAATGCGTGCGGCCGAACGTCCCGCCACGCGCGCAATCACAAGGACTTAGCGCGAAAATATGCGCTTGGGTGTAATCCCTTGACTCGCCGTGAGTAAGGTGCTAGGCTGGCGCTGCCGTGATTTCGGGGACGCTTCACGGTAGATGGGGGAGACGACGGGTCTAGGGCGTGCCGAGCGCCGGCTCGCGGTCTCAAACGGTAAAGCATAGAGGGCATGCCCACCGCCTGCGGAACAGGTTGTAAGGCCTGGGGAGTCACGTAACGTGAGCACAATTCGAATTTTGTTGACGGGGTTGTTGTTGAGTGGCGCGCTTTGGGTGGGGCTTGGCGAGAGCCCATCCGCGCAAACGGCCGATTTCATTGGGATGGTGGGACCAGATGACGTTCGGGTCCGCGGCCAATTCCAAATTCGGCACATCGATCCCCTTGGCCGCGATGCGACTGACTTCCATTTCTACTACTACCAGAACGACCGCCCGGGCATCTCGGTGACGGCTGCCAACGTTCAGACCACTCGTTTCGGCAACGCAAGCCTGATGTTCGATACCGATAATGGGCCCGCGCCGGATGACGGCGACAACCACGGCGCACGAGCGAACTTGACGGGCGGCCAAGTAGCTCCCGGTTCGTTGCTTACCGTTGATGTCAGCCTGTGGATGACCGAGCGTAACGTCCTCAAAATCAAAGACATCGAATGGACCTATGACGGCCTGGGCGGTGACGGCGATGGCGACGGTGATGGCGACGGTGATGGCGACGGCGATGGCGATGGCGTCGGCGATGGCGATGGCGACGCAGAGTTGCCGGGTTCGCTTGAATTGGATGCGGACCGCGACGCGACCATCTATGAAGGCATCCCGGGCGACGCGGCAAACGTCAACCAAGCCAACGGCATGGGCGAGCGGCTTATGGTTGGCGCGTCCACAGGCGCATTGAACCGCCGCTCGATGGTCTTTTTCGACCTGAGCACGATTCCTTCCCAGGCGACCATTACGGGCGCTACCCTGCGGCTGGAATGTGTGGAAGCGCAGGAAGATGAATTCGACAACAATATCAGCGTTCACGCGGCGACGACGGCTTGGACGGAAGGGCCAGCGAATCCGCCGGCGCCAGAAGACATTGGAAATGCGCCGCAGACGAATGACGCCACGTGGACCTTTGCGTCCTTTGATTCGAGCTCTTGGATGATGGATGGCGGCGACTTCGGCAGCGCTCTGGCCACGACGACGGTCAATGCTCCAGGCACGTATAGCTGGAGCAGCGCGGCACTGACGACGCTGGTTCAGGAATGGTTTGCGGGTACAACGCCGAACGAAGGCCTGTTCTTGGTAGGCGCCGAGGACATCCAGACGAATCGTGGAAAGTTCTTCGCGTCCCTTGACAATGCGGACGAGGCGATCCGGCCCACGTTGATTGTGGATTTCACGCTTCCACAGACGACGCCGCAGACGCTTGCAGGCGCTTTCGGATGGCGCATATATGAGCCATACCCGGGCGGTACGGGCGGCGTTCTTCCTGGAATCGATCCAGGAGGCGCGGGAGCCGGCGCGCAAGCGGGCGACCCCGCAGCGGATATGGGCGATGATTTCTTGGACGATGGCCCCCATGTGCACATCGTGCGCATCGAGAACGACGACACGGTAAACTGCCTGTTGTTGAAGGAATTGAAGATTCTCGCCATGCCTCGGGACGGCGACGGGAATCCGGTTGCTTCCTTGAGCGACATTGATTGGGACAGCATCGACCCGGTCTTTGACTCCGAGCTGGATCCGCCCGTCATTTTGCAACCCAATCCCGACGATGGTTCGCTGCCGAATGAAGGCACAGGCGACCACATCTACACGTTTTTCTTTGAAACGCAGGCCTCCTATGTAGGCCAAAACATTTACACCTATTATGTGGCCGAGCCGATCTCGTGCGGCACGAAGGAAGCTGTGCTCGGCACGGAAATTATTGCTATTGGCGACCACCCTGTGACGACCGCCAGCAGCGACACAGATGGTGACGGCCTGTTCGATTCTTACGAAGAGGCTTTTGGCCTTCAGATAGCTGTGGATGATGCGGCGGGCGATGCCGACATGGACGGTATCCTGAACATTGACGAGCAGGGATCAGACACCGCCTCATCGCCCACGAGCCCGGTAGATGTCAACGACCCGCGCATTGTGCCGCCAGGGGCTGACGGCTTGGTGACCGGCAGCTTGGTGCTCGACTTCTCACCGTTGGAAACGCAGTTCGCCGCGATATTCCCAGGCTCGGTTGGACTAGCTCCTGACCAAGACCTGACACTGGAGTTGAATCCCAGCCCGCTTGGGACGAACAACCCGTGCGGCGATGACTTTACAAGCGCGAACGCCTTTTTGGAGCGGCTGCAAAGCCTGGATATCAGCAATTTCAATGTTGCCGACACAGTCGATGCCGAGTTGGGATTTGAATTCGCATTGCCCTCGGCCGTCACGGTTGATTACGGCAGTGGCGAACTGGTGACCTTTGACGTTGTCTTGACCGGGCAGCCCGCTGCCGGAATGCCCGGGACCCTAACGGCCTCACGCTTAAGCGGGCCTGTCGGGTTCTTCGATGCGGAACTGCCGGTGGACGTTACGGCTGTTTTCACGGATCCGGAGGCTGTCCGCACAGCGAATCCGGCCCCATTCGGCGTGAACGTATTTACGACGACGATGGCTTCCTGGGGCATCGCTGGTTCGGCCAGCAATTGTGAATCCTGTGCGACGACGGGCCTTCAGCCACTTCCAGGAAATGAGAGCACGTTTTATCCGGCAGGTTTTGCTCCCATCACCCTCACAAGCGGGGAAGAGCCGAACGTCGTCTCCTTGCTTGCATCTTCCCCATGCCAGCCCATCCCGCCACTCGAAGGGGATGTTCTCGAAGGCGCAATTCTGTTTGACGTACTTGAAGCGTCGGTAACGTTTGGCGGAGGCGGTCTTCCAGGCTTGCCCGCCGACCAACTCTTCGTGGGCCAACCGGCGTGGGAAGGCGCCCTGGACTTCGTTGGGAATCCGGTGGACCCATCAGTCAGTTGTGCCCAGGAAACCGGTACAGCAAGCTTCATTGTACAGTTGCTCGGCATCCTCGAAACGGCCTCTATCAGTAACGCGGATGCTGTACAGGCATCTGCTGGCGACTTCTCGCTGATATCGGCGCAGCCGCTGACATTTGATCCCGTTGGCGATACAACACCGACTTTCGATGTTGAAATCAACCTTAACCTGAGTTCGCTCGAAATCGCTCTCGGGATCGTTTCGGCGAGCCGGACGGGAAGTGCCTCGGCAGTCGGCGACCTGGAACTCACGGTTCCAGTGGAAATCCGGTACATCCGCACCGATCAAGTGCAGCCAGATGTTGTGGTCAACGATGCAACCACACGCCTTGAGCTGCAGACGGTGGAAGGCATCTTCCAGGCATCGTTCGATGGGTCGCCCCTGCAATGGCCGGAGTGCACGACGAATTTCGTGCCTGGGCTCTTGCCGGGCGACACGCAGCCGATGCCCATCGCGCTTGAAGGGCCCGCGAGCGACTTGGTTATTCAAGCGACCAATTTGACGCCT